>WFQR01000104.1 GCA_015486955.1 Hippea sp.
AATAATAACAATACCAACGAGTATTAATATTGAAGTTTTCTTGAAACTGTTAATATACCTCATCAATGGTATCTAAGACCTCTAACGGTATTTTTATGTGTAGCTGCTTGGCTCTTTCCAAGTTTATCACTCTTTCTCTCTTTTGTGCGTCTTCTATGGGTATTTGAGTTATAGGCACTCCATTAATTATTTTCAATGCCATTCTTGCGGCTTGCGCTCCCATTGCATAGAAATCAAGTACTACGCCACCGAATAAACCACGTTTACAGAATGCTTTGTTTATTGCAATGTCTGGTTTTTTAGCCCATCTTGTTTCGATGGGTATTAAATGGAATATATCCATTCTTCCGTTTTGGACCAATACCGAGTGTGTGTTTACCGCATAGGCAACAATATTGTTATTCGCATTTATACCGTTTACTATGTCGTTTCTTATATCGTTGAGTGTATTAACCCAAAAGACTTTTAAGCTGTCTTCATAAGGCGTCCCGCGTAGTTCGCTCAAGATTTGTTGTGTAACTATTCTTCCTATTTTGTCTTCCGATGATAAAACGGCAACTTTTCCCTTTTTGCCTACAATATGTTCGATAAACTTTATGCTTGCCTCAATGTATAGCTTTTCATAAACACCCGTTATATTTGCTAAAGGGTGTCGGTTTTTGTCCATAAATTTTAGCGTTTTATTGTAAGCCTCTGGTTTGACATTCAAGCCGCTAAAGATCACCTTTACATGCTTGTTGATGAGTTTGGGTGCAAGCTCGGAAAATGCTGGATCGTCAAATAGAAACACAATATCCGGTTTGAATTGCTCTATCTCTCTGTACGCTTCATTCGCTACCTTATCCATCAAAGGTTTTGTTGTATTTTTCAGTTTTGTTTCCATGAAGAAGATCTTTATTTGCGAGTTGTTGTCGTTTATGCCTGCTTCTTTTAGCGTATCCAAAGCGCCTTCAAGTTGAGGTACACCGCATAGATCCTTGTTCGAATAGCTCTGAACCATGAAGATTTTTAAAGGTCGTGCATGGGCTTGCTGTATAAATAAGAAAGTAAACAACATTATATAAATAAAAAACCTTTGCAATCTCATGTTATTTAGAATAGCATTTAAAAAACGTTTGTCAATACTGAGGTGTGTGATGGGCAATCTGTTGGACAAAGGAATTTATGGCTTTAACAGGATAATCGAAGCGTCTGCTGGTTCGGGAAAAACCTATAGCCTTGCAAAACAGTTTATCACTCTTTTGGCTTTGTATAAGGGGTTGATAAAAGCGGATAATGTGCTAAGCCCCGATGGTATAGGCTCGATTGTTGCGATAACGTTCACAAATAAGGCAGCTGGCGAAATGAAGGAGAGGATTTTGAACTTTTTGAAGGAGCTTGCAGGCTTAAAACAGCTCGAAAAATTCACCGAAGGCTCAATCTTGGACAAAAAGAGGGCATTGGAAGTTCTAATTGAGATTGTTGAGAACGTCAGTGATTTCAACGTTACAACGATAGATTCCTTCATGAACAGACTGCTTAAGACCATTGCCTTTGATGTAAAGATAAATCCCGACTACGAGGTGAGTTTTGATAGCGATGAGCTATTTTTAACCGCTTTTAACGAGCTTCTGTCTGATCAGAGGTTAAAAGATGATCTACTTAGGCTTTTGAGGGATCAACTTTTGTTGGATAGAGGCGGTTTTAATCCGGATAAGATTCTGAGATCTGCCATTTATGAGTTCAAGGATGTGGAAATTGACGACGGGGTGTCGGATTTTAGGGAACTACTTAACTGCCTGAACGATAGGCTTGGAATTAACAGCGAGAATTTTGAAGGGCTGGTTGAGCAGATAAAAGGTCTGATAGAGGGGAAGTTACAGGAGATAAGGGATTTGGTTCAAATGTCCAATCTCAACCAGAGAAAATTGGGAAAGCTCAAAGACCCAGATTTTACCATCTTGGAAAAACCTAACAGTGCTGTGTTTAAGATTTTGAATGGTGATTTTGATGGCCTTTTGAAAAATGGTAGTACGGATGAGGATGTAGAGCGTTTGAATACCGTAAGGGGCATTTTGAAGGATACCCTAAAGATATACAGAGCGCTTTTGGAAGTTACCTCGGTTTACAAAAGCAGTGCAATTTCTAAGATTTTCAAAGCGTTTAAGTCCAAAGAGAGGGATATTTTAAAGATCCTTAATGTCTTTGATGGAAGCAAGATCTCTAAAACGGTGAGCGACTACCTATCAAAAGATCAAGGCGTTAGCTATGCCTTTAGCATTTTGGGCGAGAAGCTCATCCACTATTTGATTGATGAGTTTCAGGATACGTCTGTGGAACAATTTATGGCCATTTTGCCCTTAATAGAGAACTCATTGAGTCAGGGCGGAACACTGTTTGCCGTTGGAGATAGAAAACAGGCCATATACGCCTGGCGCGGCGGTGATTATACGCTGTTTGATACCCTATTTGAAAATTATGGTGGATACCTCGATCGTGTGAGTTTGGCAAAGAACTTTAGATCCTTGAGAAACATAGTGGAGTTCAACAATGCCGTTTTTTCATCCCCAAAGTTTGTTGATTTTGTATGCGATTTCTTCGATGATGGGGTCTCCTATGTAGAAGGGAACTTGAGAGATAGAGTAAAGGGTGAGCTTTCAAAGATCTACGGTGAAAGGGCAAGGCAGATTGCCAAAAAGGGAGACGGCGGATATGTAAGGGTTGAGCTTGTTGAGGAAAGTGATGGCTTCGATAGGGATAGATTTAATCTGGAAAGGCTCAAGAGCATTTTAGAAGATCTGGTTTACAAGAGAGGGGTTTTGCCCAAAGACATAATGATACTTTTAAGATCCAAGAAGGACATTGACAAGGTTGTGGATATGCTAAAAAGTGAGTTTATAGGTTTACCTTTTGTTACAGAGGATTCACTCAAAATTGCCTCAAATTTTGAGGTTAAAAGGCTACTTCTTGTGGCGAATGCCTTAACAAAACCGTCACTTCATTATCAGCTTGAGCTTAAAGAATTGGGTGTCGAGATAGACGGTGAGATACAATCCAAAGCCACCACGCTTTCGCCGTATGAGTTCTTTGTGTACTTGATTGAAAGGTTGGGTGCTGACTATGAAGAAAATGCCCTGTATCTCGATGCTTTTCTCGAAAAGGTCTACGATCTTAGCTTGGATAACAGGGATTTGGGATATATAGCCGATTACTTTTTATCCCATCCGGACATAGCCGTTTCGATAGGGGAGAGTGTTGATGCGTTGAGGATTATGACCATACACAAATCTAAGGGATTAGAGGCCCATACTGTTATAGTGCCGTTTTATGATTGGAGTGTTAAAAAAAGGAGTGATTTGGGCCTTTTTTCTGTTGTTGAAGATGGATTATGTGGAAAGGAGTTTTTTGTTAAGATCAATTCAAAACTTTCCAGTGTTAATGAAGGTGCAAAAGAGGTTTACAATAGACACTTGGTCAGTTCTATAATTGAGGCCATAAACCTCATGTACGTTGCGAACACAAGGGCAGAGAAGAACCTCTACATCATTGGGTCTTACAAGAAAGTCAAAAGCGGAGAGTGTTCCTCTATGCTTCCTGTTTCGTGTATTTTGCACGGCATTTTGGGTATAGATGGTGTGTGCGAGGTTGGAGAGGTTGAAGGTTCTGAAAAGACAAAGGATAACGGTAATGTAATTCGACAAAGGTCGGTCAGATTGAATCACAAAATCAGGGACTATCTAAAGGTCTATCCAAAGACGTTCGATCCTAATTTAAGTACGGATGCCAAAAGATATGGGGATCTGTTTCATCAAACAATGGCTTTCATTGGAGAGCTAAAAAGCAGAGATGATGTGGATGATACAGCAAGAATTGCCTATGAGAAGGCAAGAGCCTATCTCGGTTATGGAATGGACGGTGTTTTGGATGATGTCAGGAAAGCGTTGAACAGACTTGCTGACTATTTTTTGGGCATTGATGGTTTTTACAACGAAAAGGAATTTGTGGATGAGAATGGTGACATAAAAAGGGTTGACAGGCTTGTTGTGAAGGCTGGAAAGGTTGTGATTATTGACTATAAAACGGGCGAGAAATCGAGGGAGCATAAAACGCAGATTGAGGGTTATCTCAAGCTTTTCAAAAGAGCACGTGGTGTGATCTATTACACAAGGTTCGATGAGGTGGTTCATGTTGAGAATAATTAAGGTGGATTTAGGTGTTGATATAGTTGGGCATGTCTCTGAATTTTTAAAAGGTTTAAAGCAAAGAACCGTTTTTGTCTCTGCAAACAAGAGGTCTATCAGGTTTATAGAATCCAATCTAAAGCCCGAAGAGGCGTTAAGCATAGACTTTTTTACTTTGGATGAATTTACAAAAGACATTGTCTTTACCTATAAATTTCCACCACCCAAAGTGCACACGCTTATTGAGAGGAATATATTTTTCCTCAAACTGCTAAAGGATTACTCCGAAGATCACGATAATTTCTTGGGTAATCTTGAGTTGAGTGATCTGTTTCCGTGGGCAAAGAGGCTCTCTTCTCTGTTTGATGAGATAGACAGGCAAATTTTGTCTGATAGATTGGAGAATTATCAGTACGTTGAGGGACCTAAAGTATCAAGGTTCATTCTCGGTGGTTTGAAGGAACTCTATGCTGAGTATGAAAGGAGATATAAAGATTTCACTTTTGCTGGGAAAAACCTGAAGTTGGCCTCTGAAATTGTAAAGACAGATGGGTTTCAGAAGGATGCCTCGCAGAAGATATTCGTATTTTTTGGCTTTGTGTACCTTTCAAACGCCGAGATTGAGATTTTGAAGAGCATATCATCTGTTTCTGATTGTTACTTTTTTGTTCATACGGATCTTTTGGGTAGAGAGAAAAACTTTAGTACATTTGATATTTTGGAAAAAACTATTGAGAGGATGGAAAGGTCTGTTGGTTATTTAGATGTTGAAGAGATAAAGGATGGAGCTATTGACACGGAATTTAGGGTTTTTGAATTCACGAGGACGCTTGATGAGGTTAGGTTTGCTGCTGAATTGATGAAAAACGTGGTTTGTGATTTTAAAGACAAAGACAACCCGAGAAATGTGGCTGTTATTTTGCCAAAGAACACCAACGTTGTTCCATTGCTGAGTTTCTTGGATAAAGACAATCGTTTTCCATTAAACATAACAATGAGCTATCCCCTTTCCACTTCGGATATTGGAACGTTTACCCGCTCTTTTTTTGGCGTGCTTTTGGATATCAGATCGAATATCGATAAGGATCTTGGAAGCTGCGTTAGTTCTAACCTCATGTTGAGGCTTTTGAACTCCGGTTTTATAAATTACCTTTCGGATGATATTTGCAATGAGGCTGAGCGATTGAAGAAGCACATTTTAGAGGATGAACCGTATTTAATCTGCTTTGATCAATGGCAGCAGCTTTACGGTATTTTTGAACCGTTTTTGAAAATTAATGATTTTGATGATGTCCACGAGGCTCTTGTTTCACTTTTTTTAAGGATTGATAGGGGTAAACTCAAAAGAAATGAACTCCTTGCCCATTCTATTGAAACCTTCTTTAGTGAGATTGTCAATACTTTTAACAGGATTGATGTGGATCTTTGTGTTGATCTAAAGCTCGTCAAAGAGATAGTCATGCAGATTTTACCAGAAATATACCTTCCCTTTGAAGGTCATCCCTTAAAAGGTGTTCAAATCATGGGTATGCTTGAATCGAGGATGCTTTCCTTTGATACCGTTATGTTCTTAGATGTTAATGAGGGTATTTTGCCTTCGCAGGATAGGATTGATCCGTTGATGCCACAAGACATAAAGAGGGCAATAGGGCTTTCGTCTTATAAAGAGAAGGAAGAGCTCATCAGATACAATTTCTTTCGGTTGGCCTATTCATCAAGGAAGTGCTTTGTTCTCTACAGAAACACTACAACTGGGGATGATAAGAGCCTGAAGAGTAGGTTTTTAGAGCAGATCATATTGAACCATGAGCTGAACGGTAGGGATTTAAGCTTTAAGGTTGTGGATAATTTTGTTTTGCCAAAGGACGAGGCTGGGGATGGAGTGGCTAAAGATGGGTTTTCTGATGCAAGGGTTAGGGAATTGGTCGAGAAAGGGTTATCTCCAACGGCTCTGGATACCTACATAACTTGTCCTTACAGCTTCTATTTAAAGTACGTTAAAGGCATACCGCCAGCACCGTCTTTTGATGAGGAGTTGGAGTCTGGGCCTATCGGGAGCCTGGTGCACTTGATACTTAAAAGGGCTTTTGAGAAGTATGTCAGCAGGGTTTTGGGTAGTAAGGAGCTAAAGGATGTTGAGGATAGGGCGCTGAAGCTTGTAGGTAAGATTTTGGATGAGGGCTATTCGTTCGGCGATGACGGTGTCGATACGTTTCTAAAGAAAATATCGAATTTTAAAAGGGAAGCTTTGAAAGAAGTCATAGGATTTAGGCTAAGAAGATTCTTTAGAGAACGCGAGTGGGTTGATTTTAGGCTTGAGGCAACAGAGAAGGAGCTTAAGAGTGAACGTTTGCATATCTTGGGCAGACTGGATAGGGTGGATGTTGTTGATGGTAAAGTTCTCAGGGTAGTGGACTACAAAACGGGAAGAAGGGTTTATTTGCCAAAGAAAGTGGATATGGATGAATTTGTGGATCAGTTTTCTGGCTACTCGATGGATGCAGTTGTTGAGTTAAAGGATAGTATTAGGTCTTTGCAGTTGCCCGTTTACCTTGTTTTAGCAAAGGAAAATTATGTTTATGATGAGTTCCAAGCGTATCTTGTCCTTTTGGGAGAAAGCGAAAATAAGATCTTTAAAGGCTTTTCTTGCAATGCCGATGAAATCGAAAAGTTTGAGACATTAATCTCGTTTGTGATTGACCATATCGTAAACTCTCAAAAATTCTATGCGATTTCAGGTACGCACTGCCAATACTGTGAATATGCAGATTTCTGTAGGTTTAGCAAGATTTAACTTATTGATAATGGTTGAAATATGTTAAAAAATTAGTATCATTTACAAAGGGGTAAACTTGGAGAGATCGTTTATTCAAGAGCTTTTAGATAATTCCAATGCAATAGGCATTTTCATATACGGTGAGGGAGGTAGGATACTGTATGCAAACAGAGCTGCAGCCAACATTTTTGGTTATGACAAAGCAGAAGAATTTATAGGAAAAAACTTTTTGGATCATATAGAAGACGAGCAGATAGATGCTATAAAATCCGCTATCGCAAGGAGATTGAAGGGTGAGACCTTTCCTGCCGAATACGTAAGCGTTACATTGAAGACTAAGAATGGAAATTATAAATTTACAGAGTCGTTCGCCTACACTATCACATACGAAGGTAAATATGCTGGATTGGTGTTGGTTGTTGACAGAACGGAAAAGGTGGCTTTGTCAAGACTATACCGTAGCCTTTCTGAAATTAATCAGCTGATTTTGAGGATAAACAGTGAAGATGAATTGGTTAGAAGGGTTTGCGATATATTGGTGGATAAAACCAATTACCTTGCCTGTGGTGTTGGCATTGTAAATGAAGCAGATCTGAACGTTGGAATATTCTACGCACGTTCGAAAGTTGATGAGATTAGGAGTATACTTGACTATTTGGAAATAAGCGTTGATATAAATAAGCCATGTGGAAGGGGAGCGGTTTCAGAAGCCTATAGGACTAAGGCTGTTTCTTATAGGGCAGATGTGTTTGAAGACCCTAATCTAAAATGTTGGTATAAGTATTACGAGCAGTTCGGTATAAAATCTATATGCGCAATACCTGTTT
Organism: Hippea sp.; assembly: GCA_015486955.1. GTDB lineage: Bacteria > Campylobacterota_A > Desulfurellia > Desulfurellales > Hippeaceae > Hippea. The sequence goes on from WFQR01000104.1 coordinate 7,764, forward strand.
TAAAGAAAGGTTTAGTTAAATATATATTTTTCGTTGTTGATAGGTTCAAAAATTCCTTCAGCGATCTAAACTTTGCCCTTTTGAAGGAGCTAAAATCAGATGTTTCCTTTGCTTTGGAGAACATCGAGCTAAACAGAAATGCAATGATTTTGAAGAAGGCTATAGACGAAAGTCATGATTGGACACTGATTACAGATAGCAGTGGAACGATACAGTTTGCCAACAAAACCGTAGAAAAACTTTCGGGTTTTGAGATTGATGAAATAATAAGCAGTAAGCCTTCGATTTTCAAATCTAACTATCATAACAAGGAATTTTATAGGAGGCTTTGGGATACGATAAAGAAAGGAGAGATTTTTGATGGCGTTGTTGTAAACAGGGCTAAAGATGGATCCTTGATTTACCTTGATAAATCCATCATACCCATAAGCGAAAACGGGAAAATTACAAACTTTGTTGATCTTTCAAAAGATATCACCGATAACGTCAAGAAGAACAAGCAATTGGAGTTTCAATCGAGGATCTACAATACCCTATTTCATGTTAGTGATCTTTCTATAAAATCGGTCAATGAAGAGGAATTTTTAAAAGGATTAACATCAATTTTTGTTAAGTATATGGGTATGGAAGCGGCATTTCTCACAAAACTGTTTGATAAAAGATTAAAGGTATATTCCAAGTTCTCCAAGAATGAGAAATTTTTGGATTTTATAGATTTCAGCACGTCTAAATTTGAAGAGCTTATTACAAAGGGAGTGCATAAATTTTTCCCTTTACAAAGAAGTATAGAATACAGTCGCATCTATTTCATGAATGATGTTGATGATTTCATCAGGAGTAAAATTAGAGATGATAAGTTAAGGGGTGAATTTTTAAGAAAGATTAAAATTACTGGCATTGGTTCTTGTGCCTCTTTACCTGTGATTAAAGGCAATAAACCCATCGGTGCCATTGTTGTTTTGTCTAAGTCCAAAAACATGTACGAAAAAACCACCTATTCCCTTTTTAACATGGTAGTGAACCAAATTAAATTTTCTTTGGATAGGTTTGAAAGGGATAAATTCTCTAAAATGGCAATGTCTGCATTGGATACGGGTTTTGAATTCATAGTGATTACGGACGATAAGTTCAATATTGTTTATGCAAACGATAAGGCTTTAGAGATTTCTGGTTATAAAAAGGGTGAGCTGATGGGTAAACATCATTCTGTATTTTCTGCTGGTGAACACGATAAGGAATTTTCAAAAAACTTCTATAAGCAGCTTGAAAAGGGAAATGTATTCTCAAATGTTATGAAGTATAGGACGAAGAATGGAGAAATTAAGGATTTCTTTGTAACGATTTTGCCCTTTGAAATGGATGGTAGAATGACAAACTACATTGCCTATGGTAAACAGATAACAGACAAAACTTCCCTTGAGAATAGGTTAAACAGACTTTTGTATTACGATTCGGTTACAAATTTGATCAATATGACATCTTTTAAGAAGGCTTTGGACAAGCTTTTAAAGGGTTTTTTGGGTTTGGGTGCTGTTGTTGTGATTAATCCGATAGGTTTTAAGCGTGTTAATGAGGCTTATTCTTTTTCTTTTGGTAATGACGTTTTAAAAGAAATAGCGAAAAGAATTGAAAGTGAGGTTAAGAGTTACGATGTTGTTGCCAAGCTTGAGTCAGATAGGTTTGGAGTGATAATCAAGAACTTAAAGAATGAACTGGATGCGTTGATTGTTGTGGACAGGATTCTCAAAAAGCTTTCTGAGCCATATTTGATAGACGGAAAGGTTGTTTCTCTCTCGTTTAACGCAGGTTTGAGTTTGATTCCAAGGGACGGTAATAAAGCGGAGGAACTTTTGCATAAATCGATGGTCGCGTTGTCTGATGCTGGATCTGTAGAGGGCAAAAGGATTGGGTTTTTTAGCAAAGAGCTTGAAGAAAAGGCCGTTATGAGGTTGAGTTTAAAGCACGATCTTGAAAAAGCCCTTGAAAATGACGAGTTTGTTTTGTTCTACCAGACTTATATTGATCATGAAGGCAGGCTTGTAGGAGCGGAAAGCCTTTTGAGATGGAATAAAAATGGCAATATTATTTCTCCGGGCAAGTTTATTGACTATTTAGAACAATTGGAGTTTGTGGTTGATGTTGAAAGAAGGTCTATAAAGGCTGTCTTTGATTTTTTGAAAAGTGTTGGTTCAATGGGTGTTAATTGCGTTCCTGTTTCTATAAATCTTTCCAAAAGAAGCCTTATGAGTATGGATTTGTATGAAGAAGTTAAGCGAATGTTGGAGATTTATGGCATTGATTCGAAGTGCATTAAAGTAGAAATTGTTGAGAGGGCATTTCTGGAGAATTTTGATGAGGTCAACAGGTTGATCAATAAACTGAAAGATATAGGTGTGCTTTTCTATTTAGATGACTTTGGAACGGGTTATTCGTCACTTTCCTATCTTTCTAACATTCCAATAGATATGGTGAAAATAGATATTTCGTTTATAAGAAAATTTTGACTGACAAGAAAGCCAGAAGCATTGTGAATTCCATTATATATCTGGCCAAGAATTTGGGTATAAAAACCATTGCAGAGGGTGTGGAAAATAAAGATCAGTTTGAGTTGTTAAAAAGCATGGGTTGTGATTATTTTCAGGGGTACATGTTTTATAAGCCCATGCCAGAAGAGGATTTCTTGAAGCTTCTGTGAAAACTGCTCGGTTTAGATTTTACGCAGAACTAAACGATTTTTTGAAAAAAGATTTAAGATATAGGTGCTTTGATTATAGATTTTACGGATCGCCTGCAGTAAAGGATGCTATAGAATCCTTTGGCGTGCCACATACAGAGGTCGATCTAATTTTGGTAAATTCAAACCCTGCTGATTTTTCCTATCACTTGAAAGACGGCGACTTTGTTTCTGTTTATCCTGTTTTTGAAAGCCTGGATATATCGAGTTTGAAACAAGATGAGCCGTTGAGGGATTTAAGATTTGTTGCCGACGTTCATTTGGGTAAGCTTGCGAGATACTTAAGGATTTTGGGTTTTGATACGCTTTATAGAAACGATTTTAAAGATGAGGAGATTATCGACGTTTCTTTGTCTGAAAATAGGGTAATATTGACAAGGGATGTGGGGATTTTGAAGCACAAAAGGGTTTTGAAAGGGTACTTTGTGAAGAATGATAATCCAAGACTTCAATTGAAGGAAATTGTTAAAAGATTTGACCTCTGTAGCAACATAAACACGTTTAGCAGATGCCCTTTGTGTAACGGCCCTTTAAGAGAGGTAAAAAAAGAAGAGATTTGGGATGAAATTCCTATAAAAACAAGATCTTTTTGTAATGAGTTTAAATTATGTGTGAATTGTGGCAAGCTATACTGGAAGGGTACACACTTCAAAAGAATAGAAGAACTTGTAAAAGAACTTTGCGAAAGATAATTTTACACCTCAAAATCGATAATTTTTACAAATTGCCATCCCTTAGGTTTCACTTTAATCATTATTGGGAGTATTTCAACACCTTCTTTGCTTGCCCGTTTCAACAATTTTGAATATTCTGGGTCGATATTTTCTGCAGGCTTAAATTTTTTCACATCGTCCCTTTGGATAATGAAAAATAGGGCAACTCTATAGCCTTCGCGCTTTGCCTTTAACAACTGTTCAATGTGCTTTTGTCCCCTTTTTGTTTTTGCATCGGGGAATAAAGCGAAGTCTCCTTCCCTATACGTTACGTTTTTAACCTCAATGAAAATCTTTTCTTTCCCTTTTTCTGCATAAATGTCAAATCGGCTTGAGTTAAATTTCACTTCCCTTCTAATTGTGTCCAAGTTTTCAAATCGAGGTATTTTGTTTTCTTTCAGTAGTTCAAATGCTATTTCGTTTGCCTTTAGAGTGTTTACACCAACCCAACAGCTCCCAACGTCGATCATTTCCCACGTATAGCGCGTTTTCCTGTTTTTGTTGTTTGCTTCTGTAATCACAACGGGCGCGTTTTCTATTATGCAACTCTTTAGACTGCCTGTATTTGTGCAATGCGCCGTCACAATTTCACCACTTTCAAGCTCAACATCCACAAGAAAACGCTTGTATCTTTTTATAAACTTACCAAAAATCGGCTCATTCATGCCGTCTTTATACACAATTTTTTGATTTTTTAAAATTACAAAGTCTATAATACTTAAAATATTTTTTGGGAGGTTTTATGATAGCTCGAATTTGGCATGGCAGGACAAAGCTTGAAGATTTTGAAAGGTATTCTGATTTTTTAATCAAAAGGGCAGTGCCAGATTACAAGAACACAGAAGGCTTTGTCAGGCTTGTCTTTTTAAGGAGAAAAGAAGAAAAAGAGGCCTATTTTACGTTGATAACCTTTTGGAGAGATATCGATGCCATTAAAAAATTCGCAGGCGATGATTACGAAAAGGCTAAATACTATGAAGAAGACAAAGATTTTCTGTTAGAGTTTGAAGAAAAGGTTGAGCACTATGAGGTTTTTGCCGAAGTTTAGGGTATTTGACAGTCATTTTCATATAATTGACAAAAGATTTCCTTTAATACCTAATCAAGGTTTTATCCCTAACGAATTTACTGTTTACGACTACAAAAAAAGAATGGAGCAATACAACCTTATTGGTGGCGCTTTGGTTTCTGGTTCCTTTAACGGTTTTGATCAAGGTTATCTAATAAGTGCACTTAAGGAGTTAGGGGAGAATTTTGTTGGTGTGGTTAACCTTAAATCTGATGTTTCAGATGAAAACTTATTTTATTTAAATAATTTAGGTGTTAGAGGCGTCAGGTTTAACTTAAAAAGAGGTGGTTCTGAGACAATTGATAAATTGGAAGATTTTGCAAAAAGGATTTATGATGTTGTTGGATGGCACGTTGACCTTTATTTGGGTTCGAAGGAATTGGAAGAGTTTAGGAATATAATTGTCAAACTGCCATTTGTTGTGATAGATCATCTGGGTTTATCAAAGGATAGTTTGAGAACACTATTTAATTTGGTTGAAATGGGGGTTTATATAAAAGCCTCTGGGTTTGGTAGGTTGGATTTTGATCCAAAATATGCTATTAAAGAAATTATGAAGATCAACCCTAATGCGTTGATGTTTGGAACAGACCTACCCTCGACAAGGGCAAAAAGGCCATATTCTGACGATGATTTTCTATTGATTGTCGATATTTTAGATGAGGATGAAGCGAATAAAATCTTTTGGAAAAATGCTGTTAGGTTCTATAGACCAAAAGGAATTGAAATACCTTATTAGGGAGTAGGAAGTGAAGATAATAAAGATTCTTGTAGTTATAGTGGCTTTGTTTTTGTTCTCCTGCGGTGGTGGGGGTGGTGGCTCGAGCAGTGTAACGCCCATAAGTGTATCAAATGTTAATTTTTCAACGGATAGTGGGACGAATGTTATCTCAGAATCAAATCCTCCAAGAAGTGTTGTTTTTAGTTTTAATGTGGATACTCAAGCTCCAAGTTATAGCGTTGATTTGTATTTGTCAAGAAATAACAGCGTTGACAACAATACTGATGTCTATAGATTTTATTCAACAAACTTAACGAATAGGCGTGGAGCAACCGAAATCGTTTTGGATAATGAAAGCGTTGGATTTGACAATTTGATGAACTATTATGGCGGCAAATTTTATGTTAAGGTTAGGGTTAGCACATCAAGTAGCAGTGCCTGGGCTGTTTCTGATGAGCCGTTGATTTTGAAGAAGCTGTGGACGTTTGCTGTGTATATGGATGCGGATAATAGTTTGAACGGTGATGATAACACAAATATACTGGAGATGGAAAGTATAGGCTCAAGCAAGGATGTTAATGTTGTAGTTGAAGATGACAACTATACATCTGCTTATAGGTATTTCATAAAGAAATGTGATGTAGATGAGCTTGAGAGTTTAGGGGAACCTGATATGGCAAGTGTAGCTACTTTAGAGGATTTTGGCAGATGGATAAAAGATAATTTCCCTGCCGATCACTATTTTATAGTTATTTGGGATCATGGTTTGGGATTTGAATCCACGAAAAGCTTAAACAGGGACTTGCTGTTAGATGAGACAAATAATGATATTATGTCAGTACCTGCTTTTGCTTCTACTATGGATAATATTTCATACATTTTAGGTAAAAAAATAGATATTTTAGGTATAGATGCTTGCCTCATGAATATGGTTGAGGTGGCTTATCAAATACGAAACTCTACTAATGTATTAGTGGGTTCAGAAAATAGCGAACCAGACTTTGGTTGGCCTTACCATAGAATATTAAAATACTTAGTTGATAATCCTAAATCCCAGCTCCAGCAAATATCGAGCGAGGTTGTAAAAGATTATGTTAATTTTGTTAATTTAGTGGAAAACAATTCATCACTGACTTTGTCTTTTTGCTCTTCTGTCAAGAACTTTCGTAATCCTCTTGTTAAACCAACCCAGTCTGCTATTGACCTTTTAAAAATAGACAATTTAACCGCAAGTGTAAATGAGCTTGCCAAGTCTTTATTGAAGAATTGGAATAATAGAATAATCGTAACAACTGTTAATTCGGTTTTGGATAATGTTCAAAGGTTTAAAGTTAGTGATGATGATTACAGTTACGCCGATCTCGGTGATTTGGTAAAGCTCATATATCAAAATGACAATATGACAAGCGATATAAAACAGGCGGCTTTGAGTGTTTTGGATAACCTGACAAATACTGTAATTGCAAATGGATACTCTGGCTTTGATAATGGAACCGTTAACGGATTGACAATTTGGCTTCCCAATGATAGGACTATATTTGACAACAACATTTCTCATTATGAGCAGCTTGATTTTGCAGAAAATACAAAATGGGATGAATTTTTGGATAATTTAACGCAATAGGAGTTAGAGATGGACAGAAAAGGTTTTACACTTATTGAGCTTTTAGTTGTTATTGTTATTTTGGGTATATTAGCGACATTTATTGTGCCGAAGATAATGGAGAAACCGGATGAGGCGCGTGTTGTCAAAGCAAAGAACGATATAATGACATTTGTCACAGCGCTGAAGATGTACAAGATGGACAATGGCATGTACCCTACGACGCTTCAAGGCCTAAAGGCGCTCATCAAAAAACCAACAATTCCTCCCATACCCCAGCACTATAAACCTGGCGGTTATTTAGATGTAGATAAAATTCCCCTCGATCCGTGGGGTCATCCCTATATCTATCGCTCGCCCGGTGAGGATGGCAGGCCTTTTGAAATTATTTCTTTAGGTGCTGATGGCAAAGTCGGTGGAACGGGCGTTGATGCTGACATAAAAAGCTGGGAGCTTCATTGAGGGGTTTCACGTTAAT
>WFQR01000105.1 GCA_015486955.1 Hippea sp.
CTATTTCGTGGATTGAGGAGACAAACGTTAAATTCGGAGGAACTTCACTTAAAGGAAATTTATAGATTGAGCCAGGTTCATCATCTACCCTTAAGGCGTCAATAAAAATCAGATGCTCATAATTCAAAAAATACTCAATCAACTGAAACCCTATTGTGCCACCATCTATTATGTCAACGTTGGTAAAGTCGAAATTTTCTTTTAAATATCGGATCAGGTGAACCCCGAAGCCTTCATCGGCTAACAAGAGGTTCCCCAATCCGATTACTGCGATACTATTCATCCCCTTTTTCGTATTTGTAGCCTGTGAACATAGAGGACAACGAGCCGTTTTTTTCGCCTACATCGTGGGCAATAACCATGTAAACGTGAGCCATAACAAATATTATGAAAAACCACATGATCAAATGGTGAGCAATTCTAACATTCGCATAGCCACCAAACAATTCGGTTATAGGAAATAGAACCTTTTGAACCCAAGCAACACCCCTAATGGAGTTCTCGTTCATCGTATAAAGGATCAAGCCTGTGATAATCTGCAAAATGGAGAAGATGATAAAGGCAAAATAGGCAAGCGACTGAACAGGATTGTACTTTGTTTTTAAACCTTTAACACCGTAGGGTTTAAAGGTCAAATAGTTTTTAAGCGTGGCAATCCACTCCCTAATATTCAACCACCTAAACATAAACTCCTTCCAGTCGGCATCAATCCACGATGCAAAAGCAAGGTAAATCCTCAAGATTATGGCAAAGATAAATACATACGCCGCTATAAAGTGCACCAATCTTACGTTTGCCATCGAGAACATGTTATACGCTTCCTTTGTTCCGGGTGTGTGGACAAACCAGAATGGCCACGCTATATAAAACCCCGTAAAGGTCAAAACACCTATGGCAATGAATGTTATCCAATGGAGCAGCCTTATGGCAACGGTCCATTCGTATTTTCTCTTGTAACACTTCATCTCTAAACCTCTACTTTAAATTTCTTAACCCTGCCACTATCAACATCCGTAACATGCACAGCACAAGCCAAACACGGGTCAAATGAGTGAATGGTTCTCAAAATCTCGAGTGGCTCTTCCAAATCCGGTACAGGCAAACCAATAAGGCTCTCCTCATAAGCGCCCCTTTGACCCTTCTCATCCCTTGGGGATGCATTCCACGTAGAAGGAACAACAACCTGATAATGCGTAACCTTTTTGCCCTTTATCCTAACAAAATGGGCAAGCGAACCGCGTGGAGCTTCATACAGAGCAACCGATGTGTTTGTTTCTTCCTCTGGATACTCAAACCGTGTCCATGTCCTCTCATCACCCTGTGCAAGGTTAGCAACAAGGTCATCTACCCATTTATGTGCTCCATACCAAATATACGCCGTCTCCAAAGCCCTTGCAGCTGTCCTGCCGACAGTTGAAAACATCTGCCTTACGTCTGCTTTGTGTTTTTCTAAATACATATCGAGCATTTCTCTCATATTGTTATGATCCGAAGCATAGCCAACAAGTAGCCTGGATAAAGGTCCAACTTCCATCATTTTTCCTTTGTATCTTGGAGCTTTAACCCAACTGTACTTACCTTCACCTTTAACAGTGCCGTCGGGGTTCAAGCCTGTATACTCAGGAACAGTTTCTTCATCTCCTGGATACAACCCCTTATTGGGTCCTTTATACCACGAATGTGCCACACTTTCCGTAATATGTCTTTCATCGACCTTTTCAACCTTACTCAAATCCCTGTCGTAAATCACCCCTTGTGGCAAATACCTATATTCAGCCTGCCAATCGTTGGTTTCTGGAAATCCACCGTAGCTTAAGAAGTTATAGGATCCGCATCCCCAACCTTCAACAAACTCATCTTTGTAATAATGTGTAATCAGATCAATATCCGCAAGATAGGCATGCTGTATAAAATCACCTACTTGCTCAAGCTTTGATGTATACTGTCCGAGCCTTTTAGCATCCAACATATCCATGACACTTGTTATACCACCAACAACCAAGCTCTGTGGATGTGGGTTCTTTCCGCCGTAAATGGCCATCATTTGCGCTAAGATAACCTGAATATACAAGGCATCCAAATAATGGGAAATAACAATTAGATCACCTTCGGGTGGCAATCTATACAAACTGTTACCCAAATACGCACCAGAGAAAGGACCCAACTGGCCACTCGCCACGAATTTCTTTAGTTTCTCAATAACCTCTTTGTAATGATCAACAGAGGCGTTATATGGTGCTTTTGAAAATTGATGCGCAAGTTCAGAAGCTTTAACAGGATCAGCTTTTAATGCACCTCCAACATCAGCCCAATCAAGGGAGTGTAAAGCATAAAAGTGAACAATATGGTCGTGCATGAATTGGGCTGCATTGATCATATTCCTTATGAGCCTTGCATTTGTAGGCGGTCTTATACCCAAAGCAACCTCAGCAGACATGGTGTTTGCTTCGTAATGTGCCCATGTGCACACACCACAAATCCTTTGAACAAGCAAACCTGCATCCCTAATGTCCCTTCCCTGTAAAATAGGCTCTATTCCCCTCCAAAGTGTGCCAGAGCTCCACGAATCAACAACCTTCCCATCTTTAACATCGACTTCTATTCTCAAATGACCCTCAATTCTCGTAATCGGATCTATAACTAAATGGCTCTTATTACCCGTTTTAGCACTAACACTCTTTGCCATCATTCACTCTCCTTTTTAACAGTTTTTTCTGCTTTTGCCCTAATTACACTACCGATGGCATGAACACCGATAGCTGCAGCCGTAGAACCGGCCAAGAAACTACCTATCTCATCACTTGTAGCCTCGACACCTTTTCCACCCGGAATCCTAATTTCTGCTTTTTCAAGTGGCTCTTCAAAAGGTGCCATTTTATCCCAGAAATTGGGCTCAGAACAACCTATACAACCATGTCCAGCGCCGATGGGCCAGTTTGTTCCCTGGTTAAACCTATATCGCGAACAGTTGTTGTATGTATAAGGTCCTTTGCATCCCATTTTAAACAAGCACCAACCCTTCTTTGCGCCCTCATCACCCCACTCTTCCACAAATTCACCAGCATCGAAGTGAGCCCTTCGCTCGCAGTAATCGTGAATCCTCGACCCATAAGCCCAAAGTGGTCTGTACAATAAGTCTGTAGGCGGTGTCTTGTCGAACAAAAGTATGTGTAGTATTGTGCCAACCATATTAACACTGTTTGGCGGACAGCCGGGTACGTTTATAACCTCAATGCCGAGGGCATCCCTTACGCCTTTGGCTCCCGTCGGATTGGGATAAGCTGCCTGAACACCACCAAAGGCAGCGCATGTACCAAATGCCAAGACATACTTTGCATCCTTTGTTACCCTTCTTGCCCTTTCAAGGCCCGTTTCTCCGTCTGCTCCTATTCTCAAATAAATACCCCCGTCCTTTGTTGGAATACCACCCTCTATCACGCATATATATTTACCTTTGTACTGCTGAATAGCCTCATTCAAATGCTTCTCTACCCTTTCACCTGAAGCCATCATTAATGTATCATGATATGTAAGGGAAATCTGATCGAAAATCAACGTTGCAATATCTGGCTCACGTGTTCTCAAAAAGCTCTCAGAACACCCTGTGCATTCAGCCATGTGCAACCATATAACGGGCGTTCTCTCTTTGACTGCTGCAGCTTTTGCAACGCGCGATTCAAATACGGGTGGCAACATCAAAGCAGCAGTGATGAAAGAAGCCCATTTCAAAAAATCCCTACGCGTAAAGCCGCTTTCTGCTAATCTATTGTTGAACTCTTCCTCAGCCTCCTTGCTGTATAGATCATCAAGGCGCTCATCCACCTCTTTAAGCATCGACATGTAATAGCTTTGAAGGTCTTTACTATTCAAAGCCCACCTCCCCTTTCTTTTATTGAAAAACTACTCCTATATTGGCATTCTATACAGTTTTTCCCATTTTTAAAGAAATTATTACCAAAATGTAGTTCAGTAATAATCGGGGCATTTTTGAGAATAAAGCCTCCATTTTTTAATACAAGTGGTCGTATGTAAATTGTTCTTTAAGATCCAAGATTTTCAATAAGGTGGGCGCCATCTCGCTGCCCAACTCCAAAAGCTTATTGTACTGTTCAATGGCTTTGTCACTTTCATCGTTCATGGCATAAAGAATACCCAAATTGTAGTGTGCAGATTCGTTAAATGGATCAAGCCTGATGGATTGATTTAAATACTTAATGGCCTCTTTCTTGTCGCCAAGTTCTATGTAGGCAACACCTAAGTTTGAGTAGATGTTGCTATCCTCAGGATCCAATTGCAAAGCCATTTTGTATGCTTCAATGGATTTGCTAAACTCCTCATTTGCAAAATAGGCATTACCCAAATTGACCAAAGCCTCAACACTCTCCGGATCCATACTAATCACTTTTTTATAATAGGCTATTGCTTTGTTAATCTCGTTCTTTTCATAATGGGCATTGCCTAAATTCAAAAATACATCAAGCAAAACCTCACCATCAACACCAAGATCCAAAACCCTGTTCAATGCATCTATTTCCTCATCGAAGAGTTCAAACCTATGATACACAAAGGCCAGCATTAAAAGAACATCAACCTGCTTTTTACCCCTTTCCAATGCCAGATCACAGTAGTATTCAGCCTCTTCAAAGTCGTCCATCATAGCATAACAATAGGCTAAATCCAAATAGGCATCTATGTAGTCAGGATCTTCCTTTATAGCGTTCAATAGATAAACCGTTGCCTTCTCGTATTCACCATTTTCTATAAATCTCTGGCTTTTTCTATAAAGGACCTTAGCCAATTCACGCATGTTTTATTATACAATCCAAAGACAAAAATCACAAATCAATTCTAAATTAAATCGAACTAAAAATTTTCATTTTTCTCAAGTTTTTGATAAACTTGTAAAGGAGGAGGTGTAGAAATGATAAAAAAACTATTTATATTTACAGGAACTACATTTTTCCTCTTTCTAATAGGAGGAATAATTTGGCATACATTAAATCTTGGTGGTTTCTTTTGGTTCTTTATCATTGGTTTAATCGTTTTTGCTGGTAGCAACTTCGCCTACTACTTCTCCGTATTGGTCAAGGGTATACAAAAAATAGATGATGAACTAAAGAAACTGTTAGAAGAAGAAAGAATAGACTTGCAAAAGGAAATTAAAGCACCCCTTTTACCGTTTCTATCCACATTCATGAAGAAGTTCAGTGGCATGCTATCGGATATATTCAAAAAACTATTGACCTCTGCAGGTAAAGCCAGTGTATTTAATGCAAAGTTCAACTTTGAGCTCCAAAAAACTATAGAGGCAATCAACAAAAACATGCATAGCTTTGATGAGATCAATACAACCATGCAAGATGCAGCAAAGGCCGTATCAGACATAACAGAAAACATTGAGGAATTTAACACTTTTATGGACACTGTGGATGAAACAGCAAAACATGCTTTGGAGGTAATATCGGCTGTTGGAGACAACATTAAAAAGAATGTAGAAATGATGAGACACTCAAAAGAACTCATAGAAGAGTTAAGTAACAATCTAACCAATATCACAAATATCGTTGGAGTAATAAACGACATTGCAGACCAAACAAACCTGCTTGCTTTGAATGCAGCCATTGAGGCAGCGCGTGCTGGAGAAGCTGGTCGCGGTTTTGCCGTTGTAGCCGATGAGGTGAGAAAGTTGGCAGAGAAAACCCAATCCAACGCAACAGAGATAAAAGAGATGATCGACACGGTTAGTGAAAACGCCTCGAAACTAATAGAGCAAAATCTAAAAATAGCAGAGAGGATAGAAAGCAGTGGAGAAAAATCCAAAGAGCTTATTGACAGCTTCCAACATGTCGTAGAAAACATTGATGAAGCAAAAGCCATGTTGAACAACATTATTGCAGCAGTGGAAGAACAATCAGCATCAATAGAGGAAGTAACTAAAACTGTTACAGACGTAGTAGAGTCAACAAGAGTCACCGTAGACAGACTAAACGCCGTTTCAAAGGAAAGCGTTGATCTATCTGATATTGCAGATATTACATTCTCAGTCATAAAGAAGATCAAAATAGATCACGAGTTTGAAAACGTGTTTAAAACCATAACACAGGCGAAGCAGGAAATTGAAAAGGTCTTCGAAGAGAGTCTTAAGAACGGAACGATAACATCGGCCGATGTATGGGATAGAAACTACACACCCGTACCCAACACAAATCCCCAAAAATACAAAACACGATTTACGGATTTTGTTAAAAAGTACATACAACCCATCGAGGATAAATACCTATCCATGAATCCAAAGTTCAAGTTCGTTGCACTTGTGGACAACAACGGTTACCTACCGGCCCACAACTCCATATACGACAAACCCTTAACTGGCGATTACGAAAAAGACCTTGTGGGTAACAGATCCATGAGAATATTCAACGATCCAACTGGGTTAGCAGCTGCGAGGAATACTGAGTCTATACTCATACAAACGTATATGAGGGATACGGGTAACGCCATGTACGATGTTTCCGTGCCTGTATATGTTGAGGGTAAACACTGGGGAGCTGTTAGAATAGGAATGACACCGTAGAATGAATAAAAACTTGACGAATAATTTTTATTTTATAAACTTTCAGCCATGAACAAGGTAAAGGAACTGTATGACAACCTGGCAAACATAGACGATTTGCCAGCCTTCCCTGCTATAGCGTTTGAGATCATTAGGCTAACACGTGATCCAAACACTACGTCAAGAAATTTGGAGGAGGTCATAAAGAGGGATCCAAACCTTGTAACACAGATATTAAAGTTTGCAAACTCGTCCTTGTACGGATTATCTCGCGAAGTCACATCCCTAAATCATGCCATAAATCTCTTGGGTTTTGTGCAGGTTGAAAACATCGTGATGATCTCAGTCATTCTATCAAGCGTAAAAAAACTTCCGCTTCATAAGAACTTCAACAGGGATAAATTCTTAGAACACTCCTTCGGTTGCGGAGTGACGGCAAAGATCATATCTAATATTTTGAATTTCAACTTTAGTTCTGCTGAGTTCAGCAGTGGTGTTATACACGACATAGGCAAGGTATTGCTCGACCTCTATGCACCTGATTGTCTTGACGAAATATTGGACAATGCTTACAAAAAAGGGTTGTCTTTTATTGATTCAGAGATGGAGCTCTACGGCATTAACCACTGTCAGTTGGGAGCAAAGCTACTATCCATCTGGGGGTTGCCCGAAGAGGTAATAGACGTTGTTGAAAACCATCACTCACCTGAGAAGGCAAATAATAAACTCTTGGCTTCTGTGGTCCACGTTGCGGATCTTTTGACATACTCAGAAGGCATAGGTTTTGGTGGAAACTACGCTAAATTCACGTTGGAAGAGGATATTGGATGGCAGATAATTATTGAAGAGGCAAAATTAAAAGAGGAATTTGACTTGGCGTATTTCACGTTCAAGCTTTACGAAGATATAGAGAATGCGAAACAACTATACTTTGAGGGGTCATAAACAGTGTCAGATAGGATGGATCCAAAAACTTTCGAGGAATTGAGAGAATTTATATACAAGAAGTCTGGGATCTTCTTTGAGAAATCCAAAGAGTATCTTTTAACAAACAGATTGAGAAAAAGACTAAAAGAACTCAACCTATCAAGCTTTGAAGAGTACTTAAGATACCTAAAATCACCCAAAGGCACACAGGAGTTAGGCCCATTATTCGATGCAATAACAATAAATGAAACATACTTCTTTAGACATATTCGCCAGATAGAGGCTTTTAGAGATGTAATGGTACCTGAACTTTTGAAAAAGAAAAGATCCATAAATGTCTGGAGTGCAGCCTGCTCAACGGGTGAAGAGCCATATACTTTAGTAATTGCCTTAATGGAAAAGTACGGTCAAAACATACCAGCTCGAATACTCGCATCAGACATCTCAAACGAAGTCTTGGAAAAGGCAAAAGAGGGGATTTACGGCGAATACTCGGTAAAAGAATTATCCCCTGACATGAAAAGGAAATATTTTGACAGCATGGGATTGGGCAAATACAAAATCAAGGACTTTGTAAAGAGAAAGGTTGTATTTAAGAACATAAACCTGTTAGACCCGGCACTTGCAAGAAAAGTGGGTAAAATGGACGTAATATTCTGCAGAAACGTCCTAATCTATTTCGACAACAACGCACGCCAAAAGGTCATAGAAACATTTTATAACGATATCCTCAACCCCGGCGGATACCTGGTCTTGGGTGCAACAGAGTCAATATCAAGGCTAAACACAAAATTCAAGCTCTGCCATTTCAAAATGGCAATCGCCTACCAAAAACCAGAATAAAAACAATAAAAATAAGGGAGTGAGCCTATAAGCCGGGTTCTGTCCACCGATTCCAAAAAGGAATCGGATGGATGGCCATTTATCTAAGCGACCTACCCGAAGGCCCCCACCAAGAGGTGGATGGCAGGGCCAACCATGGGCCTTCCTATTTGGTCTTGCTCCGGAGCGGGGTTTGCCGTGCCTGTGGATATTACTACCCACAGCGGTGGTCTCTTACACCACCGTTTCACCCTTACCGCGCCCTTTAATTAAAGGGCGCGGCGGTCTTTTCTCTGTGGCACTTTCCTTTGGGTCACCCCAACCGCCCTTTCGAGCGGCGCTCTGGCCCTGAAGGAGCCCGGACTTTCCTCCGAGACCTTACAATTTAGCGGCTCGGCGGCCATCCAGCTCACTCCCTATTAAAATCTAATCCTTTTTACCAAAAAGTAAAGCTTACCAGCTCCAGCCCTCTTTCAAGAGCTGTCTCATAACGGGAAACACCTTTTCGTACTTACCCTCAAAATAGCCCTTTATAACACCCTTGGGCGAAACATCAAAAATTATACCCAGATCCTCTAAATGTCTCCTCAGGGATTCCTCTTCTTCCTCGCTCAAATCATCTGCATAGATATCCAAGTAACACTCACCTTCCATTGCCCATTTAGCTGCATTGTAAAAACCCATCAATTTCCTATGTTCATTACCACCATGACCGTGGGACATAAGCACCTCCGTAGGTTTTTGCACAAATATTAATACTTAAAATGCAACGTGTCAAAACTATTTGTACACAAAAAATCCAATATCAGCAACATTGCTCAATGTATCAAAGGATTTTATAGCTCCACCCGTTTTTTCAAAGAAAATCGAACTGTTAAAGGTTTCAATGTATTCTTTTACGTTTAAGCCCAAATCCTCTGCCTTCTTTAAAATATCCCTGTCAACAATTGCACCAGCATTATCGGAGTTGCCATCCTTACCATCCGTTGCAAAACTCACGAACGAAAAATCACCAGGTAAGGATTTAAGTTTTTGAGCCATAAGTAAAGCAAGATGCTGACACCTTCCACCTTTGCCATCTTTTTTTACATCAACCGTTGCCTCACCACCAAACACCAATGCAAAGGGCGGTTTTACACCCATGTTACCATTAACGGCTCTCTTTATCGTATCAAAAAGCACATCAGAAACCCACTCCACCTTACCCTTCATGTACGATCCCAAGTTTAAAACATTAAACCCTTTGGATTTAAAATACTCACCGAGGCATGAGCAAGCAGTGGAGTTAGAAGCAATGACGTGATTTGTTACCCTCTTAAATAGAAAATCATCCTTACTGAAGGAATCGTAATCGAAACCGCATACATCAAAACCCTTTAGTTTTTGGCAAACCTCTACAAAATCCCTTTGAGTAAACTTATCATAGTAGGTCAAACCAGACCCTATAACGGATAGATCGTCACCTATAACGTCCGAAATTACAAACGAAACAACTTCGCCATTTATGTACCTTAAAATTTTACCGCCTTTTATTTGAGAGAGCGCCTTCCTTATCACATTTATTTCTTCAATGGAAAAGTGATTGTGGAGCATGTAATTTACAATTTCTTTGTACTCGTTTAATTCAATTTTCGGTTTTTCAATTAAAGAAGATGCGCCTCCCGATATCAAAAATACAAAGAGATCGTCCCTTTTTGATCCTTTAGCCAAGTTTATCAAATACTCCCCAGCTTTGACGCTTTCCTCGTTGGGCAAAGGGTGCGATGATTTAAAAATAACGACATTCCTGCAGTTAACTTCACACCCTTTATCTGTGGCTATTAAACCACCATCAAAATCCATTATTTCACACATGTATTTTGCCATTGGACATGCAGCCTTGCCAACGGCTATTAAGTACTTTCTTTTGAACCTCTTGAGCTCGTATTCCAATTTTCCAGCTATGAAATCACCCTTCTCAAGTCTACAGAAATTTTTGCACACAACGTCGGCTCTTACACATCCGAGAGCAAAATCTATAGCCTCTTCAACAGTATCAGCCCATACACTCATTTGAGTTCACCTCATTAGGAATTTTCCAAGTTCTTTCCTTTATGTAATCAATAAGTTCGTCAATATCATCGGTTATGGTAAAGATACCTAAATCACTGCGGGATATGTATCCACGATTGTACAAGAACTTACAGAAATCCAAGACCTTTTCCCAAAACTCCCTACCGTAAAGCACAACAGGAAAGGCTCCAATCTTTCCCGTTTGGATCAAAACGAGGCTTTCAAACAGCTCGTCCATTGTTCCGTATCCACCGGGCATAACAACGAAGGCCACAGCATACTTCATAAACGTAACCTTTCTTGTAAAAAAGTACTTAAAGCTCAACGGTAAAGTTACATAGGGATTTAAGGCTTGCTCATGGGGAAGCTCAATATTCAACCCTATGGAAACACCACCCTTATCCTTCGCGCCCTTGTTTGCAGCCTCCATTATACCTGGCCCACCACCAGTTATAATGGCATATCCCTCCTTCACAAGCCTACCCGCTATCTCATAAGCCTTTTTGTAATAAAAATCGTCCTTTTTTGCCCTCGCACTGCCAAATATGGCAACAGCTTTGCCTATATCGTCCAATTCTTCAAAGGCGTCCGTAAAGTCCGATAAGACCTTAAAGAGCCTCCATATATCCCTGTTTCTGTTTCTATTTTCCAAAAACTCCTTTTGAATGTCTTTAGCCATTACCTAATCACCAAATATGCAACTTCAAGATCTTTCTTGAGCAGATTTTCAGTCGTGCTTCCAAGAACAATCTCTATCAATTTTGGTTTAGCATACGCACCTATACAAACAAGGGGTTTTTCAAATTGCTTTATGTAGCCCTCAAGACCATCTGTAACCGTTTTTGCATCAATAACATCAACATCTCCGTAATAGCTCAAATCTTCTTCCTTTTTCCTATTGTTAACAAAAACCGCTTTTAAAGGCAAATCAAATACACCTGCAAAATACTTGGCGTAATCGTAGACCGATCTCGAAGGATCCCTGCTATCAACACATGCAATTACGGTGGAGAATGTATAAAAATGCCTTGGTGCTATAAGTAGGGGCTTTTTGGCCTTTCTCAAAACAGATTCTATGTTTGTCCCCAATATTCCGCGATCGTACTGTTCGTTAACGCCCTTTCTTCCAATAACAGTCATATCGCACTTATCTTCATATTCAAGTATGGTCCTTGAAACAACACCAACATCCATGAACTTTTCAAACTCTACACCTAAGCCTTTCGATATTTCCTCAAAGGAAATTAATATATTATTGCCCTTTTCCTCCAAAACAGCCCTGATTTTTGATGAAAAGTTGGAAAATGGCTCAAATCCCAGTGCACCGCTTATGTCATACATGAAAGGACCCTCAAGCTGTAGAATGTCTATGACATGTAAGCCACAAACTCTGGCACCGAGATTCTTTGCGATGTACGCCGAAAAGTGCATAACAGCCGATGAATACTCACTTGAATCCACACAGGCGAGTATATTTTTAATCTCCATAATTACCCTCCATTATAGACTTCAATTCTTCTTCATTGATTACCTCTTTCTTAAGCAACTCCCCTGCCAATTTATCCAGTTTACCCCTATTCTCTTCAAGTATGGACTTTGCCCTACTGTAGCACTCTTGCATTATCCTCGACACTTCCTCATCAACAAGCTGTTTTGTCTTCTCACTAACCCTATCACTCTTGGTCAAAATACCTTCTGAAGTCAAGAAATGACCACCACCTCGCTCTTCAATAACCACAAGACCAATTCTTTCATCCATACCAAACTGCGTAACAAGAGCCCTAACAATATCCGTTGCCCTTGATAGGTCGTTCTGTGCGCCCGTAGAGATTGATCCAAAAACAAGCTCCTCCGCCGCCCTACCACCAAGTAAAGTTGTAACCTTATCTAACATCTCCTCCTTAGTCATTAGGTATCGTTCATCTGTGGGTAACTGCTGTGTATAGCCCAAAGCAGATAAGCCTCGAGGCACTATTGAGATCTTATGAACAGGATCGGCACCGGGCAAGAGATAAGCGCATATTGCATGACCAGACTCGTGATACGCCACACGCTCCTTCTCTTTCTTCGATATAACCTTGTTCTTCTTCTTCAAACCAGCAATTTGCCTTTCTATCGCTTCTTCGAAGTGCTCCATATAAACGGCATCCCTGTTTTCACGGGCCGCAAGCAGAGCCGCTTCATTCACAATGTTTGCAATGTCGGCACCCACCAAACCCGGTGTCATCTGAGCAAGCCTCTTCACATCAACATCGTTTGCCAACTTGATCTTTTTCATGTGAACCTTAAAAATTTCTTCCCTGCCTTTCAAATCAGGCTTATCAACAATTATCTGCCTATCAAACCGCCCGGGTCTCAACAGTGCAGGATCCAATATCTCAGGTCTATTCGTTGCCGCCATTATGATAACACCTTTGGATGAGTCAAAGCCATCCATCTCAGCAAGCAACTGGTTTAGCGTCTGTTCCCTCTCATCGTTGCTTGTTAGGGAATTAACAGCCCTACTTTTACCTATTGCGTCGATCTCATCTATAAAAACAATGCACGGTGAGAGTTTCTTTGCCTCATTGAACAGATCCCTAACCCTACTTGCACCAACACCAACAAACATCTCAATAAACTCAGAACCGCTTATGCTGATAAAAGGCACACCTGCCTCACCCGCCGTGGCTTTGGCGAACAGGGTCTTTCCAACACCAGGCGCTCCAACAAGCAAAACAC
Source organism: Hippea sp. (assembly GCA_015486955.1). Classification (GTDB taxonomy): domain Bacteria; phylum Campylobacterota_A; class Desulfurellia; order Desulfurellales; family Hippeaceae; genus Hippea. The sequence goes on from WFQR01000105.1 coordinate 13,076, forward strand.
CCTTAGGTGCTCTACCGCCAAGCCTTTGGTATCTCTGAGGATCTTTTAAGTATTCCACTATCTCCTGAATTTCCTGCTTCGCCTCTTCAGCTCCTGCCACATCTGAGAACTTCACATCGGGTTTTTCGTTTAAATAAACTTTGAATCTACTCTTACCAAAACCAAAGAGCCCACCACTTGTTCCCCTCATCTTGCGTGTCATCAACCACCATATAAAGAACAAGAAACCAAAGGGAAGTATCCAACCGAATATCAAATTGGTTAGCCAAGTATTGGTAACCTTGCCAGAAAAATTGACATGGTGCTTCTCAAGGTCCTTCACAAGATCAGGATCATTCACAGTTACCGTAACAAATTGCTTCTTTTTTCCGTTTTTATCTATATATACACCGTGTATATACTTTTCAGATATTGTGCACGATTTTACCCTATCCTCTTCAACAAGGGACTTAAATTGAGAGTAGGGTATCTCTGTGGTTTGTGTTTGAAAGAAATATTGATACATATAAACCATAAATATGGCCAACAACAGATAGAAGACTATGAACTTAGAAAAGTTATTAAAACCCTTTGGCTGTCCGTTATTTTTATCCATGTTTTACTTCGAATAAATGGAATAGACGCTTCCGTCCCTTGTTATCACAAAAAGCCTATTGCAACATATGGTCATTTTGCAACTAAATGGTTCATCTATATCCAAAACATCCATAACTTTCCCAGAAAGGGCATCCAAAGCTATAAGCTTACCCTCCTCAGTCATGGCGTAAACCACACTCCCGACAAGTTTAATCGCATACACATTGCCTTTATTTGTCAGCTTAACCTTCCAAATGGTTTCACCGTTGGAATTATCAAGACAGTAAACATTACCCTCGTTGTCAGCCAAAAATAGACCGAATATATTGCTCTCCATATTTGAGTAGGTAGAAATCTCTCTTTTCCATAAAACTTCACCGTTTTCAACATTTACGCCCTCTGTATAGCCCTTAACAGAGGTCACATACACCTCGTTTCCATTCAAAACCGGCGTTGTGTCACTGTCAACAAACATACTCCCCTTGCCGGCCTGAACCTCCCATATAAGATCGCCTTTGTAAGAAATCTTATCCACACTACCGTCATCAAAGCCAACATATAAACCATCGTCACCGAAGCAAATACCCGACACACCCCTGACATCCAAAACGTTAAACTCTCCATGCGTGTACTTCCAAACCGTGTTCAACGTATCTTTATCCAAGCAATACACAACATCATTTTCATCAACAAAGTAAATATTGTCACCCTTTAAATAAATCCGGCCGAGTATGGGAAAGGGAAACTGTCTTTTTCTGACCACTTTACCCGTGCTCTTATCTATTTTAAACAGATAACCCCTGTTCGTTCCAACGTAGATATACCCATCGTCAACCGCAAGTGCATCCTCTATGGGCTGATCGATCTCTGCAATTTCCCGTTTCTCTTCATTTTTTGGATCAATCCTATAGGTTTCACCATCCAGATTACCCACGTAAAGATACTTACCATCACTTGCAAGCTTTATCTTATAGCCCACATCGTCTACATTGCATATCTTCTCATAATCAAGCGGCGGGGCGAGGGGTTGCGTTAATTTCTTGTGCTCCTGAACCTTTAAAACAACCTCTTTGGAACTCGAGCAGGAATATACAACAAAGGCAACAAAAATTAAAAAAATAATGCTAACGGTTTTCTTCATCGTATCTCCTCTTAAGCAGTCTTTCCAACATCTCTTCTGCATTTTTGAATGCCTGATCAACTTCATTTTCATCCATACCGGCACCCATCAATACCGTTTTGGCAAAGCTTTTGGTAACAAGGTTATTTGGTGAGTGTGTATCTGTATTGAGCATATATTTGGCGTTAGATAACTTTGCCATCCTAAACACATGGCCATTGGTAAAACTATGTCCACTCCTTGCACTAATCTCTAAAAACACACCATTCTTTTTTGCCAGTTTAGCATCTTCCAAACTAATCAAACCAGGATGGGCCAAAATGTCGCAACATCCCAAAATCGCAGCCCTGTTGGTCCCTTTGGCTACAGGCTCTACAGGACTTTCACCATGAACAACAACGATCTGAGCACCCAATTTCCTGGCCAGAGCAATGGACTCGGGTATCAACTCCGGTGGCACATGTGTAATTTCAACACCCGCAAATACATAGAGCCCGAAATACTGCTCTAACCCTTGTATGGCCTTTCTAACGTTTGTGATTATAAACTCCATATTGGAAAAATCTGCATGATCCGTAAACGCAATAGCCCTGTATCCAATATCCTTCGCCCTTCTTGCAAGCTCAGAAGGAATTAGCTCACCATCACTAAAAAACGTATGCGTGTGTAGATCAATCATAAAGGAATTTTATGGTTTAAAAAAAACAGTGTCAAGTTTATTTATTGACACGAATTTAAGGCATAGTTATAATGCTTAAAAATAAGAAAAAAGAGGGGGTTTTCTATGTCAAACATGGAAAAAAACGGTCAAACCACAGTAAACTATGAGGATGCTTTCCGTAACTTTGATAGCGGAGACATTGTAAAAGGCAAGGTAATAGATATTAGAGATGAGGATGTCTTCGTTGATATAGGCTACAAATCAGAGGGCATAATCAAAATCAAGGAGTTTATGGATGAGGATGGAAATATCAACGTGAACATAGGGGATGAGGTAGAGGCACTGTTCTTCAACAAAACAGACGAGGATGGCTTCGAGATATTATCAAAAGCTGCAGCAGATAGGATCAGAGGTTGGAATAAGGTGTTTGAAGCCTACAAAGAGAACAAACCCGTAAAGGGCAGAATAAAGAGTCTTGTGAATGGTGGATTTACAGTAAAGATCGAGGGGTTTTTGGCGTTTTTACCTGGATCCCAAGTGGAACTCAAACCCATAAAAAACTATCCATCGTATGTGGGTAAAGAGTTTGAATTCAAGGTTGTAAGCATAAATGAGGCAAAGAGAAATGCAGTTCTTTCACGAAAGGTTCTATTGGAAGAGGAACAGAAACGTAAAAAAGAGGAGTTAGAAAGAAAAATCCAGGAAGGGGCTGTATTAAAAGGTAAGGTCAAGAATATAACCGATTATGGTGTCTTTGTGGATCTTGGCGGTATTGACGGCTTAGTTCACATAACGGACATGTCTTATGCGCGTATTTCACACCCTTCAGAGATGGTGCAATTAGGCGATGAAATAGATGTAAAAATCATAAAGATTGAGGAAGAGAACAACAAGAAAAAGATATACTTGGGAATGAAACAGCTAACGCCAGATCCTTGGGAAAATATAGACGAGAAGTTCTCAGTTGGAGAAATCGTTAAAGGAAAAATTGTAAATATCGTGGACTACGGTATATTCGTTGAATTAGAGAAGGGGATTGAAGGGCTTGTCCACAAGACCGAGATCAGCTACGACAAATACCCGCCAAAAGCAAGTGAAGTGTACAAAATTGGCGACGAAATAGATGTTAAAATAACCAACATAGACAAAGAAAATAGAAGAATGTCGCTGTCCATTAAACAGACAAAACCATACCCTTGGGATAATATCGAAGAAAAATACAAGCCTGGCGATATAGTTGAAGGTGTTGTGACGGGTGTAAAGGACTTTGGCGTATTTGTCAAGTTAGAAGACGGTGTTGAGGGGCTTGTTCATGAAAACGACCTTTCATGGGACAGGGAAGAAAAGCCTGAAATACAAGTGGGTGAAACCATAAAGACAAAGGTCTTAAA
>WFQR01000106.1 GCA_015486955.1 Hippea sp.
TTATTAGATCATTTACATCACCAAATACTAAGGCTCCTGTTTTACATGCCTCTACACATGCAGGTTCTTTTCCTTCTTTCTGTCTCTCTATACAGTTATCGCATTTTACGTTAACATCCCTGTCTATAACAATTTCGTAGGTTTTGCCAAATGATATAATTCCAAATGGACAGGCTATAGCACACATACCACAAGCTATGCACTTACCATATTCAACAATGACTGATCCCGTCTCGTCGTCCCGTTTGATAGCACCTGTGGGACAAACCTCCATACATGGAGCAGGATTGCAATGCCTACACCTGTTAGGGAATGTCAAAAGGTCTTCTCCCACTTCAACGTGGATTCTTGGCTTTGATAGAATATCTTCGCTGAACATGGCAAACAGATCCTTCGACTTTGAATGCTCCACCGCGCAAGCAATTTCACAGTGTTTACATCCTATGCAGCGTTCCGGAAAGACCATTACAGTCTTCATGATTCACCTCCTATTCCTATCTCAATTCAATTAAAGATTGAATTTTAAATAAAATCAATTAAATAATACTTAGGACAGAAAAAGTATTATCCGGTGAAAATATGGTTACATTAGGGCTTTATATACTAATGAAAGGGCTTAAAGTGACAATAAACTATTTAATTTTTGCTTGTTTCTTTTACTCAATGGCACAAAAAAAGATTTTTTATCTGAGGATAATATGAGTTTATATTGATTTTTCTCTTTATCAAAGGAGAGCTCTTTAAGATATGATGTATTTATTAGATAGCTTTTGTGAGATCTAAAAAAGCCGTTATCTTCCAACTTTTCTTGTAACTCTGAGATTTTTAAGCTTGTTAAGTATTCATTTCCATTAATATCTGTGATCAAGGTCGAGCTACCAAAGCTTCTTATGAACACAATGTTTCTTGTTTCTAAGAATACCACCCTATCCTTTAAAACGATGGGAATTTTGTCTAAAACAAACTTTGGATGTTGTGAATCTTTTTCGTCAATCCTTTTTATGGTTACACTTGTTATATCGTAAAATATAGAGACTATTCCATTGAAATTTTCTTCTTTGTCATAAATCTTTGTCAATTTTACGATGAAGAACATGGATTTTCCCTTGAAATCCAAAATTTTTACAATGGGCAACTCTATAGCCTTATTTTCGGTTAGTTTTGAAAAGAAGTTCTCTATTTTACTTGTGGCTTCCTGTTTTTCATGAAGATCCAAGATGTCTTTGTTAAAATATTCTTTAGATAAAATCACATCTCTTGCATAAGGGTTCATGCTTACTATTTTTCTGTTTTTATCGACAATTACGACGCCCACGGGAACTATAGATAAGAACGTTTCGATATTTTCAATCATCTTAGAAAACTTTCAATCGCATTTTCTACACGCTAACTATACTATAATTTTCTAAACAATGTCAAGATAGTGAAAATTTAAGTAAAAAATCATATTTGTATCAATTTGCAGAATTTCAAATAATTCTTCTCTTTTATAGATTTAAATTCTGTTTCAGCCTCTTTATATGTAACATTAGGGAGAATTATAAATGTTAAGTAGTCCGGATTTATTGGTATTGTTACATAAAGGTGGTTTTCAACTTGTAGAGGAGCATTGGATTTGGCAATAATAGCAAATGTACCTTCACTTTCTTTGTTTATTTTACTTTGCTTTATTTTTTCCGTGACAATGAAGTCTTCTATAAGATCCCTAATCGCTTTAGACCTATTCTCAAGACCCTTTTTTTCAAGTAAGTTATCAAATTCTTTAAGTAAACCCCAATCGATGCTGAAGGTTACTTTTATTATTTCATTCATTTTTCAGTATACTAAACATTAAATTTGTTTTTGTCAATTGTTTTGTTTGATAATTTGTTTTCTACTGTTATACCTAACATTTCAAAAAGTTTGACACCTTCACCTTGAGGGTTTATGGGGTCAAAAACGACTTTATTTATGTCTTCTTTCACAAGCCAAGTTAAAAGCCTCAATGAGTGCCCCTTTCCTTTTTCATGGAGTCTGTTGTCTATAGTGTAACTGATATCTTTGCCGTCTGTTGTTTTTGTTATTACTTTTATTTTTGCAACATCCCTCATCTTTCTTGCTATTTCTCCGTTTTTATCTAAAAGTATAGCTTTTTTTGGAGGTTTGTCTGTAGTTGGTTCATAGTGTAACGTAATTGCTTCTAATCCGGGGATTTCTTCTTTTAGCTTTTTTTCTATTTCATCAATTGTGTCGTGAGCAACCAAAATGTTTCTTTCTTTAATTTGAAGTGTGATATCGGCTATGTATATACTTCCTGCGCGTCTTATATATATTGACTTTAAATTATCCACCGCAGGATGGGAGAGGATAATACTTTTGGCTTTATTGATGATTTCTTTATCTATTGAAGCGTCTAATAGTGTGAATAGTGAGTTTTTTATATTCCCTAAGGCTTCTTTTGCTATTATTATTGATATGATCACCATAGCCGCTCTCTGGGCATATGGTATTCCAAGACGGTGCATGAGAATACCAAAGAGTGCAATTGTGGTACTTCCCGCATCTAATAACCAATCTAAAAGATCTGTTTTAACGCCAGGGGAATTAAGTTTTTTTGATGCTTTGTATTCCAGAACGGCAAAGGTAAGTTGACTTAAAAGAACTGCAGTGAGAAAAATTATTAAGTATGCTGTTTTAAAGCTTGAAGTTAAGTGGTGATTTTTTGCTAAAGCTCCTTTTAAGATGTAAAAAGCAGCATAAAGTATTATAAGACCGCCAATCAATGAGGCTAAATCCTCGACTTTGTGTAATCCGTAAGGAAATCGCTCGCTTTTTTTGCCTGAAATCTTTATGGATATTAAAATAAAAGTTGAACTTACAACGTCTGATACGCTATGAATACCATCTGCTAAAACAAGACTGTTCTGAGATATAAAACCTATGGTGAGTTTAGATAAGGCAAGTATTGCATTTAGTATTACAGATCTGAGTAACCATTTTTCCTTTTCAATCATTATAAATTGAATATATGTTCAAAAAATTTATTTGTCAATATGAAATTTTATAGCTTACCAACCTTTTCATACCCAATTAGTAATGTTTTTTTGGCAATGTCAACTTTTTTGTGTCACCCCTTTTCCTGTTTAGTTCACTTAGTTTCCCCATCTTACTTAAAAGGCCTCCATCAGGTATTCTGAGTATCTTAGTTTCCTTGATGAATATTTCTCATCCTTGTCTTTAAAGAAAAGATAAAGGAA
>WFQR01000107.1 GCA_015486955.1 Hippea sp.
CAACCTTTGCTTCGTAAACATCGCCAGAGTTAAGCAGCGTTACGCGTATATCTGTGGCGCGCTTGATAACGTGGTAGTTCGTTAAGATGTAGCCCTTTTTCGAGATTATAAATCCCGAGCCTAAAGCGTGTACCTTTCTTTTTATAACGGGCGGTCCAAAGTTGTTAAAGAAATTCTTAAAAAAGAAGTCAAACGGTGTGTTTTGATTAAAGTTGAAACCACTAAACGGATTTTGGTATTTTACAACCTGAGTCGTAGAGATGTTTACAACGGCTGGCAAGACCTTTTTCGCCACATCCCTGACATCTGGCAGACATGTAGCATAAGATACAACACTCATCAAGACAAAAACAACAATGATTGCAGAGAACTTTAACCTCTTAAACATACTTCACCTCCTAAACTACCAAATTTTTTACCTTTACTTGCCTCTTCTCGTCCTTAATTTCCAAATTCAAAAACCTGTTAACCCTTGAGAGAACTATAGCCCTGCCTGTATCTGCGAGCCTTACCTGACCCGGTAAGATGTTTGCCGGCAACACCTGTGTATTAAGCACAAAGGCCATTGTAAAAATACTGCTCAAAATCAAACTCTTTCTCATCCTACACCTCCCACCTTTTTGGGGAGATTATAGAAAGACAAGATTACAAGAAGATTACAAAGTGCTTTTTTTGAACTTCAGTATAACTGTTGTACCCTTTTCTCTCTGGCTCTTGAGCACTATCTCGCCATTGTGCAATTCAACGATTTTCCTAACAATGGAAAGACCTAAACCATACCCTTCGGTCGATTTGGAGCGCGATTTATCAACCCTGTAAAACTCCTCAAATACCCTATCCAACTCCGATTCATCTATGCCGATTCCAGAATCCTTTATGATTATCTCACACTTTTCGCTACTGTCTTTGGCCTCTATCAGAACCCTGCCGTTCTCCCTATTGTACTTAATGGCATTGTCAATTATGTTTACAAACAGCTCTTCTAATAGATCCTTATCGCCTTTAACAAAACAATCTTTCTCAAACCTTAGATCAATATCTATGCTTTTCTCTTCTGCCTTGTGTTTTAGCAGGGTCAAAGCACTCAAAATCACACCTCTGACACTCACATCTTGAAACGCTTTATGATCCAAAGCCTCTAATCGAGAGAGCATGAGCATCTTGTCAATGAGTTGCGTCATCTTTGAGATTGTCTTTCTTATCAATTCCAAAGCCTTTTTATAGTCTTCGCCACTTCTTTCCTTTCTCAATGCCAAATCGCACTGCATTTGAATTACAGATATGGGCGTCTTTAATTCATGCGAAACATCGGATATAAATTGTTTTTCCCTCATAAATGCCCTGTTCAGTCTTTCAAGCAGCGAATTGAATGCATCAATCACACACTTAAGTTCTTTAGGAACGTTTTTAATCTGAACTTTTCTATCAAGGTTATGCTCCGTTATTTCCTTAATCTTTTCGCTTAACTCTTCCAAAGGACTCAAAGCCCTATGCGACACGTAAAAACCAGATACCCCTGAGATCACCAATATAAAAAGTAGAGTTGAAAACACTATGATTTCAAATCTCAAAAGCATATCCCTCTCATTTTTGACGTTGTACGCAACCTGTATAATCATCTGATTGTCCCTGTCTTTGAAGTTTATCATCCTTACAAACTGATTTCCCACCCTCAACGTCTCAAACTCATCCATCTCTTTTGAATAAGGCAGTACAAGATCGCCCAGAGAGGCCGATTTCTCAATGAGCTTACCATCCAACGTGCGTAATTCAAAGTAGTATTTTGAATAAACAGAGGAATATATCCACAGCTGCGCCTTGGAAAGGTCGATCTCGAAGCGCTTCCCTAAGGCATTGGAGAATGAGAACCTTATGGTCGTTGACCTAATGAGTTTATCAAGTTGAATCGCCTTTCTCTTTAGATTTGCATCTATCGGCTTATAGACAATGCTTTTTAGGTAAAAGATAAAGAAAATGGCTAAAATTCCCAGTATAACACCGATAATGCCAACGTATAGCACAATGATCTTTGATTTAATGGAGTTAAGCTTAAAATCCATCACTCTTTAACCATATACCCCACACCCCTGACCGTGTGTATGAGCTTTTTGTCAAAGTCCTTGTCTATCTTTCTCCTTAAACGTGCAACCAGGACATCTATAACGTTGCTATCAAAATCGTAGTTGTAATCGTAAATGTGCTCAATGATGTCGGTCCTTGAAAGCAACCTGTTTTTGTTTAAAACGAGGTACTCAAGCAGCGCATACTCCTTGGATGTTAACTCTATGACCTTGCCAGATCTTTTTACCTCATGGGTATCAAGGTTCAATTCCAAATCAGCAACTTTAACGGTGTTTTTTACCTCTCCAAAAGACCGTCTCAAAATAGCCCTCATGCGAGCTAACAGCTCATCGAAGGAAAAAGGCTTTGTGAGGTAATCATCGGCGCCGCTATCGAGACCCAAGACCTTATCCTGAATAGTGTCTTTTGCCGTTAGCATCAAAATCGGCGTTCTTATGTTTTTGGATCTAACTGTTTTTGCAATCTCTATGCCGTCCATTTTTGGCAGCATAATATCGAGTATGATTATATCGTAAGGTTCGTTTAGCGCTAAATATAGCCCCTCTTCACCGTCATATGCCAAATCCACGCTGTATCCCTCATCTTCTAAACCCTCCTTTATCAGATTAGCCAAAGAAACCTCATCTTCAACCACTAAAACCCTCATGTTTCCATATTACAACAAAAAACATTACAAAACGATGAAAATTATTTTTATCAGCAAATCTAACTGCTGCTAAAAACTTGAACTTTCACACAAAAAGCTTATTATAAAGATACGAGAAAGCTTAAAAAGGAGGTGATAAGATGCCAAAGATTACACTGTTAGGTCATTCTGCAGTACTGTTGGAGGGTGAAAAAACAAAGTGCATCATCGATCCATTTATAACGGGAAACCCCGATATTACGTATGGTTTGAAGGCGTCCGACATCAAGGTTGATTATGTTATAGTAACGCACGGTCATGGTGATCACATAGGGGATGCCATTGATATAGCTAAAAACAACGATGCAACACTGATTGCACCGTTTGAACTTGCAATGTTTTGTCAATCCAAAGGCGTACAGAAGCTCAACCCAATGCACATAGGCGGTTCAAAGAGGTTTAGCGACGATTTCTGGGTAAAGTTGACCATTGCCCATCACGGCAGCGCGTATATCGACGATAACGGCAACATAACCTACACAGGCAATCCGTGTGGCGTTGTGGTTGAGCTTGACGGCAAGAAGATCTACCATTCGGGAGATACAGGCCTATTTATGGATATGCAGCTGATCGGTGAGCTTGGTTTGGATGTGGCCATGCTGCCAATAGGTGATAATTTCACAATGGGTCCTCAGGACGCTGCAAGAGCCGTTGAGTTCTTAAAACCCAAAATGGTAATACCTATGCATTACAGCGCTTGGGACATCATAAAACAAGACCCGAACGAGTTTGCAAAATTAGTGGGCGACAAGGCAGAGGTAAAGATACTCAAGCCCGGTGAGTCTGTGGAGATCTAAGGGAGGGTTTTTCCCTCCTTTTTTTACTTTTGAAGAACAACGTTCAAGAAGAGTATCAAAAAAACCAAAAAGGAGAGGAATGCCAATTTTTTATTCTTTTCCTTCAGGTAATAACCCGTCAAATAGAGAAAACCCAAAGCAGGTGAAAAGATCAGCAAAAACGCCCCGTAGTTTGCAAATGGCAAACACTTAACGTGAGCAAAGTGACACCCAAACCCCACCGCCATAATGGCAAAGCTTATGTAAAACAGCGTTTTGAGTAAAATACTAAAGAATTTCATTCAACAGACCTCAAAAACATCTCCAAAGCTATAATCAAAAGCACTATTGCAAATACCTTCTTTAGATCCTCGTTTTTTAATTTAGAATGCAAATAAACACCCACCTTTGCGCCAATGTACGCACCAATCAGGCTGATGAAGGCATAAATAGGATTTAGACTGCCATGTTTAAAATAAACATAAGCCGATGCAGATGCCGTGATGCCAATCATGAAGCTGCTTGTGGCAGAGGCCACCTTCATGGGGAGCTTACACACCTTCGCAAGTATGGGCACCTTTAACACACCGCCGCCGATGCCGAACATACCCGATGATATACCGGCAACAAACGATATGGGATAGGCAAAAGATAAGTTCTCTATGTCATAAAAAACCTCTCTTCCCAATTGTGGATCGAAATATGAGTATTTACCACTCTTTTCATTAAACACATCCTTACCCTTGCCTTTAAGCATCAGAAAAACGACAAAAACCAAAAAGATCGAAAAGAGGAGCGTTAATAACCGGTGGTTTATGTTTAAAGCCACAAAACTACCCGCAATGGCCCCCAATGTCGTCGCAAGTTCAAGAGTAAAACCCAAGGGCAGGTTCAAAGCCTTGCTTTTTATATGCTTCGAGCTTACAAGCATGCTCAAGCCGATAATGGTAAACAGGCTTATGGCAACGGCCTGTTGAATCTTCATTTTAACGAGCAGAACAAAAAGGGGAACCATCAAAATTCCACCGCCGATGCCGAGCAGTCCACCAATTGAAGCTGCAATTGAGGTGATCAACAGTATGTAAAGATAATCAACCATTCCTTTTGCTCCTTAAAACGTATAATACAACAATTACAAGCAAAATCAACAAAACCACAGTGTTTACCCTGCTCAAGATATGAGAAATATATTGCCACTTGCTTCCAAAGAAATAGCCAGTTCCTACGTATGCAACGCCCCAAAGTATTCCACTTGTCACAGCCCAGAACAAGAATTGAAACCTGTTCATTTTGAAAACGCCGGCTAAAAACGGCACAATGGGTCTCAAAGCACCAACAAACCTACCCAAAAACACGCTTTTTCCACCGTGCTTTTTGAAGAATTCAACGCCCTTTTTAATGACCCTCTCGTATCTTTTTAAAATGGTTTTATCCTTAAGGTCATCGTAGAACCAAACAGCTATGTAAAAACTCGCAATATCTGCAAGCACCGCACCCAATACGGCACTTAAAATGGTTATGTAGATGTTTAAAACACCCTTAGATGCCAGATATCCACTGCCAACTGAAAACACGGCCCCTGGCACAAACTCCCCAAGAAAGGCAAACGACTCGAGGAAGGAAACAGTAAAGACCAAACAGTACACAAGCAATTGATTGTTTTTTAAAGATTCCAAAAATGTCAAGATTTCGTTCATTTTTTAAAATAAAGTAAATACTCCTGATTTCCCTGCTTTCCCTTGATCGGAGACTTTATTGAACCCTTGAATTCAAAACCTATACTTTTGGAAAATCCCACAATCTCTTTCATGGTTTTATCAACAAGTCGTTGATCTTTCACAATGCCCTTCTTTACGTTTCCCTTCCCCACCTCAAATTGGGGTTTAAATAGAGCAACGACAATGCCACCCGGTTTTACAAGCTCAAAAACCTTCGGCAACACTAATTTCAACGATATAAAACTCACATCCACTGAGGCAAAATCAAACAGAACATCACAATCAAAATTCCTGATATCCGTTTCTTCAAACGAAACAACCCTACTGTCACTTTTCAAACTCTCATGGATCTGATCCTTACCAACATCCACAGCATAAACCAACTTTGCACCTCTATCCAAAAGACACTGTGTAAAACCGCCCGTTGATGCGCCAACATCCAAACATACGCTTCCTTCAACAGAAATGCCAAATCCATCCAAAGCCGCTTCCAACTTTTCACCTGCCCTACTTACGTATTTTAGTTTTTCCAAGATTTCAACATTTTGGTTTGATACATCAAAGGATGGTTTTAAAACAATTCTGCCTCCTACCCTGACGAGTCCCCTTTCTATAAGCTCCTTAGCCCTGCTTCGGCTCTCAACCAACCCCGTTGTATATAAATATCGATCAAGCCTCATCTGCGTGAGCCGTGTGAAATGAAGTTCTTCCTTGACCTCAAAAGTGTTATGAGGTGCTGTGCATCCTTTACCTCATTTGAGTCAGCGTGGGCTATTGTGAACGAAAGCTTCTTCGGGCACTCTATATCTTTCAAAATTTCAGATGACAGCCCTTCCAAGAATTCACCGATCTTTTGAAAATTGTTGTTGCACACAAATACAAACGAGTCGCCGCCGTATCGTGAAAAGTGCTTGCATCCATAACTTTTAAGCTCTTTCAATTTGTCTGCTACTTTAACCAAGAGCATATCTCCCGCTAAATTGCCACACTCGATATTAATCCCGTCCATGCCTTTAACATCAACCATAAAAATCCTGAAAAACTCACCGTTATCAAACATCTTGCATAGCCTATCTAACAGCGCTGACCTCGTAAGCAGACCTGTAAGGCTATCAACATGGGAGAATTTTCTTTTGTATTCATCAAAAGCCTTCGGTATTAAAGAGCTTTCACCGAGCCTTGTTGCTTCCTCAAAGCTAATTTTCAAAACATTGAGAACTCTACCCAATATATCCTCATCAAAATGCCCCTCATCGTTTATCATTATATCTATCGCCTTTTCAGGTGAAAACGCATCCCTGTAAGGCCTCGATGTGGTCAAGGCATCAAACACATCGGCTATAGCCAAAATCCTCGCACCTTTACTGATTTCATCGCACAACAGCCCATCTGGATACCCTTTGCCATCACACCTTTCGTGGTGATGTCTAACCATCTTCGCAATGGTTTTTAGATCCTTCAAACTCTTAAATTGGCTTACAATTTCATAGGACAAAACAGGGTGGTATTTGATCATCTCGTATTCCACATCCGAAAGCTTTGAGGGCTTCATCAAAACGGCATCCGGTATGCCGATCTTTCCTACGTCGTGGAGCAAACCGGCAATGTAGACCTTATCCACAAATCTACTATTCAAGCCCAGCTTCTGCGCAATCCTCTTTGCGTAGAATGCGACCCTTTGCGAATGGCCCTTCGTGTAAACATCCCTCATCTCAATGGTCAAAACAAAGCTGTTTATTATATCTTCTTCGCTTTCCGTAATGATTTTATTGAGCTTTCCAAATTCAAGGCTCATCTTTAAGATCTGGGACAGTCTTTTCGTTATAAGGCTCACCAAATTCACGTCGTAAACAGAAAAATGCATATCGGTTTGATAGCCGTAGCCGAACACACCTTCCAAAACACCGTTTTCCCATATAGGCAAAACAAGCACATTCCTTATGCCCAGTGCTGCGTTAATTCTTTTCAAACACTCCGGTGTTTTACTGGATTTACTATGGAAGAAAACAACGGGCGCCCTTAAGCCCTCTTTGTACATGCGGTAGGTTAAGAGCTTTTCAACGTCCTTAGTCTTTTTAAATTTTATGAAATCAAAGCCCTTTTTATCAGCTATGAACGAATAAACACCATGTTTGGGGTTAACAAAACTTACAGCCTTTGCCTTTGTTATATCCATTACTTTGAGCAGGTTTTCTTTAAGCCACAACTTTAACGTATCTTTATCAAGATCGGGTGGCGGACTGATGTCTAATTTTACTATCTCTTTTTCCAGCAAACCCCTAAAAATAGAATTCTCAATAACCCTTGAAATAAAAGGGGATAAAAATCTTATATCTTTTAGATCCTCTTCACCAAAATCCCTTATTCTTTTGAATGATTCAAGGGCAATGATTGAGTTAAAATCTGTATCCAACCTGTAGAGCAAAACGGATTTTAAACCTGTGTCTTTCCACAGTGGATTGGCCAACTCGCTGTTTTGATAATCTTTAACTATGCAGTAGCCCTTCTTTATGGACCGCTCAAAATATACATTGTTGTACTTCGTTTGCCTGTATAATTTCAGTATATCTATGGAATTTTCCTTAAAGAAATTAGACGTTACGGCAAATGTTATGTCAAAATCCTTTAAAGCAACAATGCTTACTGCGTCTACATCGAAAAAATGGGCCAGTCTATCCAAAAAAGGTGTATCAACGCCCTCTTTGACTAAAAAATTAATCAAGTCTATTAAATTTTTACTCAC
>WFQR01000108.1 GCA_015486955.1 Hippea sp.
ATCCAATACTGTGTTTATTCTTTCCGCTTCACCCGTTTTAATGGTTGAGGATAGGATTGTTTTGAGACTGTAAGCAAAGTATTTGTATTTTTCAGAAAATAGATCCTTGATTCTGGAAAGAACAGAGATGATGTATGTTTCATTGTTAAAAACAAGGGGCAGTGTGCACATGGATAGCATTCTGTTGTCTTCATTATTTATGCCCAAAACTGAGAGTAAGCTGTTTTGCTCAATCTCCTTAAACACTGGCCCACTGGCCTTCAATGCTTTGTCGATGCCACATATTGCTTTTTGTTTTTCATCTAATTCAACCTCTGCATTTTTTAGTTGCTTTTTTACTGTGCCATTTTTTGATTTGATACTTTTGACTTTACATGTGTTACCTACAACTTCTGTCGCAATTACAAGGTCAAACGTGGGCTCTTTAATCAGTGTGTCGCAAAGGCTATCTAATAATTCATCCCTTTTTAATACCTTTGAAAGGCTATCTGTGTTGTTCGTTATCCTATACAGGATTTCGTAGAGTTTTTCTTTCAAAATATCGATATTTACAACCAAGCCCGCGGGTTTGCCGTTGTACAACACGGTGTAGCCAAAAATTAAAGCTGGCTTTACCATACCATCTTTGGTTATGTATTCGAACTCCCTATACTCTTTGGCAAACTCTTCACCTTTTAATCTTCTTTCTATGATTTCTCTGGCTTCGGGTATAAATTTTTCATTGATAACTTCCAATAAACTTTTTTGGAGCAGTTCCTCCTGTGCATAGCCTAAAAAATTTAAGAAAGCATTATTCGCAAAGACGAATTTACCGTTATCTTGATATAGGTAGACACCCAAGATTTCCGCCGTGTTAAGTGTATTTAGCATATCGTCTGTCAGAGCAAGCTTCATAACTCACCCCTTTTTACTTAAACTTGCTCAACAGATCTGCAACATTCTGCGCTGTGTCTTTTAATTCAACGGACAGAGTGGCTATGGATTCCGCTGCCTTCGCATTTTCTTTTATTGCTTCTGTAATCTCTGTGATTTGGGAATCTATCTCTGCCATCGTTGCCGAAATCTCCTCTGTGGCAGCACTTGTGGAGTGTATTTCGTCTATTGTTTTGTTTGTCCTTTCCACAACTTCGTTTACGTGCTCTCTGTTTCTCTCTATGGATTCGGCCTCTGAGAGTATGCTTTCCTTTGTTTTTATCGTCTGTTCTATGGCTTTTTCCACGTCTTGTTGCATCTTTACAATGGTTGTCCTGATTTCCTCCGTTGAGCGTTGTGTCTTTTCTGCTAACTTTCTCACCTCATCAGCTACAACGGCAAAACCCCGACCAGCTTCACCAGCTCTTGCTGCCTCAATGGCTGCATTTAGGGCAAGGAGGTTTGTTTGGTCTGCTATATCGCTTATCACATCAACAATCTTGCCAATCTCTTTTGAAGATTCGCCCACGATGTTGATTTGTTTTGTGGTTTCCTCTGCCAATTTTGCGTTTACGTCCATCATTCTGAGTTTTTCTTCCATATCCTTGATTAATTCTTTGTTTATCTCTGCTATTCCCTCGGCCAAAGATGTTATGTTTTCTGTGGACTTTGCTATGCTTTCAACGGCCTGTGCTGCGTCATTGATGGCGTTTTTAATCTCCTCCATGCCTTTGGATGTTTCCTCGTTTGCGGCTGAAATTTGAGCGGCCGTTGACGATAGGTTGGATGAGCCCTTTAACATCTCGTCTGAAGCAGATTTTGTCTCATTTACCATAGCTTGGAGGTTTTCAACCATTGAGTTGATGTTCTTTTTAAGTTTTCCTATTTCATTGTTTGTGTATATTTTAAACCTTGCGCTTAGATCACCATCGCCAATCTTATCGAGCACCTTGCCAACGCCACTTAAAGGATGTATGAGGTATTTTGAAAATGCCAAGAAGCTTAAAAATACAATTGCAGCAATTGAGGCATAGATGACAAACATCAATTCGCTGTGCCTGTTGAGACCTTTGTAGATGTCGGCAATGGATGATCTAATGAGTTTGACCCTGTTGTTTAGGATGGAGTCTATCTGCTCGTCTATGGATTGCGTGAGTTTGTCAAATTTGTTGAATTGATCGTAGCTTATCTCGCTGGAATTGAGATTTATTTGACCCAATGCTACTTCTAATTGATTGTCTATTGATGATTTTAGACTTAACAGTCTCTCTTTTTCGTTTTGGCTTATGTTTGCTTTCTTTACACATTCATCTATAAGAGTGTCCACTTTTCCAAAGTACTTTTTTGCCAGGTTGAGCATGTTTTCATCTTTCAAAAAGTAGGCTTTGAGAAGGCACTTTTCTCCCTTTGAGTAATCTTCCCTGATTTCGTTGTAAAGGCTAACCTGATTTAAGTCCCTTGTGTATATTACTTTTGTTTTGTGCTTGACATTGCCGCTTGAGGACATGGTTGCATAGAAACCCACAATTAAGCCCAAAACGATTAGTACAAAAAACGCAGAAACCATCTTTTTTACCGATATGCTACCCATTGCCC
>WFQR01000109.1 GCA_015486955.1 Hippea sp.
TCTTGCCCATTTTTAAGGACTATTTAAGAGAGGTGGAAACACTTGTTGAGATTTCGGATAAGATTCTTAGTTAGCCTTGCATTAGTATTTTTTGCCTTAACGGTTTACGCAAAAGACAATATACCGAAACCCGTTGGATACGTAAACGACTTTGCGCACATCTTAAACCCAGAAACAGTCAATAAGCTTAACAATATCCTGCTGGAGTTAAAGGAGAAGACAGGCGTTGAGTTTGCTGTAGTCACTATAAAAAAGTTGCAAAATAACGATATTTTTGACTATTCGGTTGAACTGTTTGAGAAGTGGGGTATAGGTGAGAAGGGTAAGGATAACGGTGTGTTATTCTTGGTGGATGTGGGTGATAGAAAGCTGAGAATCGATACGGGTTACGGTTTGGAAGGCATATTACCCGATGGATTGCTTGGTCGCATTAGGGATAGGTACATAATCCCGTATTTTAAGAAAGGGGATTACGATAAAGGTGTTCTAAACGGTGTTATGGCTATAGTTTCGGTAATTGCAAAAAACTACAATGTGAAAATTACTGGGAGTTTTAAACCAAAGCCAGCGAAGGTCAAAAAAGGGATCTCCTTGCTTGACATAATATTGATAATTGGCCTGATGCTTTTTGTATCACCGTATATCTTTCCGTTCTTTGTAGGCGGCGTATTGGGTGGATATAGATCCGATTGGGATAGCGGGCTCGGCGGTGGATTTGGCGGTGGACTTGGCGGTGGATTTGGTGGATTTGGGGGAGGTTCAACTGGTGGAGGAGGCGTTGGTGGAAGTTGGTAAAATGAGGAGGTATTGTTTATGAAAGCTGTTTTAGGTGTAATCGTTTTTATTCTCCTGCTTGTGATATCTGCGGGTTTGTATTACTACACAACATATAACAAACTCATTAGACTCCAAGAAGAGGTTCAAAAAGCGTGGAGCGATGTTGATGTTCAGTTGAAGAGAAGGGCAGATTTAATACCCAACTTAGTTAATACAGTTAAAGGCTATGCTCAACATGAAAAGAGTATTTTCGAATATGTAGCAAAAGCAAGGTCTCAACTCATAAATGCTAAAACACCTCAAGATGAAATTAATGCAAGTAATCAACTTGAAGGTGCAATTGGAAGGTTATTGATGATTGTGGAAAAATACCCTGAATTGAAAGCAAATGAGGAATTTACCAGATTAATGGATAACTTAGAGGGCACAGAAAATAGAATAGCCGTTGCAAGACAACGTTACAACGACATAGTAGCCCAGTACAATGCAGCTATAAAATCTATGCCGGCAAATATAATAGCTAATAAAATGGGCTTGAAACCAGCACCGTACTTTAAAGTGGTGAACAAACAGGAAAAACAACCACCTAAAGTGAACTTTGGAAATGCGACATCACAATTGGTGATGGGGTTATGCGCCGCATAGCAATTGTATTTTTAGTGATCATACTTGTTTCTCCTTTGGCAGATGCGAGGTTTGTTCATTACAAACTCAGCAATGGGTTAAATGTTTATTTAGAAGAGGATCACTCGTTGCCGATAGTCAATGTAACGATACTCTACAAGGTTGGCTGTGTCGATGAGTATAACTCGATAACGGGCATCTCACACATGCTTGAGCACATGAACTTTAGGGGCTCGAAGCATTACAGAGACGGTTTTATCGACGATCTAACGATGAGATACGGCGGCATCAACAATGCCCAGACATCGTTTGATTTCACCGTTTACTTTACGACGATTTCAAAAAAGGCGCTAAAACAGGTTCTTGGCTTTTATGCGGATAACATGGATAACCTGATGTTGGATAAGCAGAAATTTTTAAAAGAGCGTAGTGTTGTCTATCAGGAGAGGCTGTGGAGAATAGACAACTCGGCAGATGGTTTTTTGTACTTTACGTTACATAACTTGGCGTATAAGGTCTCTCCCTATAGGTGGACGCCTATCGGCTTTGCATACGATATAAGACACTACACGATCGATGAGTTGAGAGACTATTACGAAAAGTACTATGCGCCAAACGATGCCGTATTGGTTATATCCGGCGATATAAATGCCAATACTGTTTTAAATTTGGTGAAGAGGCTTTTTGGCTCTAAAAAACCCAAGCCCATTGTTAGGCATATAACCAAAGAGCCTACGCAGTTGGGCAGAAGGATTGCTTACATTAAAAAACCTTCTGAATTTAAGAAGATAGCCATTGCTTTTAAGATTCCATCGATTAAAGACCAAAGGGACAGTGCGGTTTTGGATCTTATTACGTATCTTTTGTTCGGCGGAAAAACGGCTATTGCTTACGATGATTTAGTAAGAAAGAACCACGTTTTGGTGGATATAAGCGGGTGGAATGAAGGTAGAATTTGGGATAAGGGTTTGTATGAGATCTTTGCAGATATTCCAAAAAAAGAGGGATTTGAAGAGGCGAGAAGGTACATTTGGGATGAGATTGAAAGGATCAAACAGGGTGATTTTAGCCATGAGTTTCTAAAAGTGGCAAAAGAAAAGGCTGCAATGGACTATGCCCTGTCGAAGGAGACCTTGAGGGAAAGAAATATGAACGAGGCCTTTTATGCGGCCTTCAGTCTTTTGAATTATTACAACAACTATTTGAAGATCATTGACAACATAACGAAGGAAGATATAGAAAAGGTGGCAAATAAATACTTTATTCAAGAACACGAGACGGATGTTTATCTGTTACCTAAAAAGGGTGTTAAACCTGCTGTTAACATGAGGTTTAAGGGTAGCTTGCGATGAAGAGGATAATAGTTGCTGCTATTTTGATTTTTGTCTTTAGTTTAACATCACTTGCCTCAAATCTCGTTGAGGGAAAACTAAAAAATGGCTTGGTTTATAGGATTTACAAGAGCTCTAATTTGCCCATTATAAGTGTGAATATAAAAGTTAAAGCAGGTAGTGTATTTGATCCTAAAGGCAAGTTCGGTGAGGCATACGTTGTTGGCAATGCATTGGAGAATTGTAACTCTCCAAAGTACAAGGCGGATAGGTTGAGGTTTTTGTTTGATAAATACGGTGTTGAAAGTGGCATTTCTGTAAGCAAGGGATACATAACAATCACTGCAACCGCACTAAAGAAGAACATTGTGCCATTGTTTTGCCTGTTGCATGAGATATTAAATAGCAAATTTGATCAAAAAGGGATTTACTATGTAAAAAGAAACACTGTTAATGCCATAAAATCGCTTAAGAACGATAAGGATTACTTGGCCATTCACTCGGCGTTTGTTTCGCTTATTAAAGAAAAAAGCTATAACCACACATCGTTGGGCACTGTTGATGGTGTTAAAAACGTAACAGGGGAAGACGTGGTTGGATTCTTCAAAAAGTATTTCAATACATCCAATATGGTTGTCTCTATCTCTGGTGGGTGTTCGGTTAAAAACATGGAAAAGGACATAGAGTTTTACTTTTCATCAATAAAGAGGGGCAAAGAAATACAATTTTCTCAGGTGGAGTTTAATAGTGGTATACATGTCAGAGACATTGTAAAGCCCAATACACAACAAAGTTACATCTACTTTGCCTTTCCGGGCTTTGAATATGGGACAAGGGAGTACTTTGCTTCCCAATTATTGGCATTCATCTTGGGCGGTAATCTGAACTCCTACCTGATGAAGGATATTAGAACAAAACACGGCTACGCCTATTCCGTCTTTAGCTTTGTTTATCGATTGCCGAAAAAGTCTGTGTTTGTCGTAGGTTTGCAGACGCAGAATGAGTTTACGCTGAATGCAATTGATGAGGTTCTTAAAGATATAAAAAGCTTTGACTCGTACATTACGGATGAAAATCTGAAGCTGTCGAAGGACTACATGGAAGGAAGCATACCCATAGCACTACAGACGCCACAGTCGATTGCAAGTGCATTATCGGATGGTTATTTTCTTGGAATAAATGGTTTACCGTGGGAATTTGACGTAAATCAATTAAAGAAGATGCGCTTAGGGGATTTAAAAAAGGCAGCGAAGGCTATATTCTCAAATACAATTTCCATAGGTATTGTATCTTACAAGGATTTCACCAAATCTATAGAGGACATAGTTAGAAGGCATGGCTATAGATGACCTTGTAGAGAGGTTTAGGTTCAATCTGAAACTCAAAGGGTTTTCAGAAAACACCTTAGCAGGCTACATGAATGACCTTAAAGGCTTTGCTGAGTTTTTTAGTGATAAACCATTAAACGAGCAGAATTTGTTAAAATATCGAGATGAACTTGCGAAGAAAAACTTTGCCACTTCAACATTTAACAGAAAGCTGTCTTCCATTAGAGCGTTTTTAAAGTTCTTAAACAGGTCTGGCCTGCTTGAGATTGACTATTCCCTTTTAAGGAATAAAAGAAACAAAAGGAAAGTCCCAAATTATATTGCAAAGGATACAATAGAGAAGGCAATGACAAACGACAGGGACGGATTGATCATAAGGATGATGTATGCAACGGGCCTGAGGATTTCCGAACTTGTGAATTTGAAGGTCTCAGATGTATTGTTTGACAGTGGCTTTGTTAGGGTTAAGGGAAAGGGTAATAAGGAGAGGTTTGTTCCTATTGACAGAAGGACGCTTGAGGCTATTAAAGAATATGTGAAGGAAAGGGGCTACGATTATAAGGGTTACCTTTTTCTTTCAAACTGGAAGAGGCCGTTTACAAGGCAGGGTATGTGGAAGGTTGTGAAGAAAAAGTTTAAAAAATTGGGCTTAGATCTAAAGCCCCATATGTTGAGACACATGTTTGCAACGCACATGCTTGAGAATGGCGCAAACATCAGGGCTGTTCAAGAGATGTTGGGTCATGAAAGTGTTACTACAACACAGATTTATACGGAAATCACGGATAATTCTTTAAAAGAAGCGTTTGATAAGTTCGATGTGATAAAATGAGGATTGCAAGCGTAATCGTTTCGGCTGGAGAGGGTAGGAGGTTTGGTAGAAAGAAGCAGTTTGAAAAAATCACGCAGAACAGGATTGTTTTGGATTACAGCGTTGAGAAGCTTTCAAGATACGGAGAGGTTGTTGTTGTTTCAAAGAGAGAGGATATGGATTTTATAAGGAAGAGGTACAATGTAAAGGTTGTTGAGGGTGGCAAGGAGAGGAAAAACTCGGTTTTGAATGGTCTTTTGGCTTTGAGTGATTGCGATATAGTCCTAATACACGATGCTGTAAGGCCCGTCATGATAGGGCTTGATATAGATAGACTGATAAAAGAAGCTTTAGAATTTGGTGCGGCCATATTTTATATACCGACAAGTGATACGGTGAAACTAAAAAACGGCGAGTTCTCCACTGCAACGCTGAATCGGGAGAAGCTTGCACTATCCCAAACACCACAGGCATTCGATTTTAAGAGATTGGTCAACATAATGAAGAAGTACGTGGATGAGGTTGAGTTTACGGATGAGGCGGCGTTGTGGGAGAAGTTCTACGGAAAAGTTAAATTGGTTGAGGGGTCAAAGAGGAATATAAAGATCACTACAAAGGAGGATCTGGAAATAGTAAAATGTCTTTTAGAATAGGTTTCGGCTACGATGTTCATAGATTTGGTAAGAACAGAAAGCTGATTTTGGGTGGTGTAAGCATAAATTATGAATATGGCTTATTGGGGCATTCGGATGCTGATTGCTTAACACATGCCATTTGTGATGCGTTAATTGGTGCATTAGGATATGGAGACATTGGAGAACTCTTTCCGGATACAGACCCCAAATACAAAGATATAAAGAGTCTGTTTTTTCTAAGTAGGATAAAAGAATTAATAAATGAAGCGGGTTTTGAGGTCATAAATATAGATGCCACTGTGGTAATGCAGGAACCAAAAATAGCACCTTATAAAAAAGCTATGGAAAAAAATATAGCAAACGCTTTAAAGATAAATCCAGAAAAGATAAACATTAAGGCAAGTACAACAGAATTTCTGGGATTTGAAGGAAGAAAAGAGGGTGTAAGCGCCTACGCCGTAGCAATGCTTGAGGAGGCAAATTATGGGAGAATTTGGTAAAATTTTAGTACTTTTGGGTGCTGTTTTGATATTTATAGGATTGTTTTTTATATACATGCCAAATTTAACAAAAATACCATTCGGCAAGCTACCTGGGGATATTGTAATAAAAAAAGAAAACTTTACATTCTACTTTCCCCTTGCAAGCAGTATTATTTTAAGTATAATTTTAACCGCTATTTTTTATTTTTTGGGAAGAAAGTAAGGAGGTTACTTTATGTTTTCACTGATTCCAACAGCTTATGCGGCAGGAAAGGCAGCTGGACAACCGGGCATGCTTGAACAGCTCTTACCATTAATTTTAATTATCGTTGTTTTCTATGTATTCTTGATTTTACCGCAACAAAAACAAAAAAAGAAACACAAAGAATTCATAGAATCATTAAAAAGAGGTGATAAAATCATAACATCAAGCGGAATATACGGTACAATAGTTAAAGTTGGCGAAAGGGATTTGACAATAGAAGTGTCAGATGGGGTTAACTTAAAAATCACGAAAAGTAGTGTAGCCGCAAGGCAATAAGCTTTAAGGAAAGGTTAGTCAGATGAAAACATCCACTTGGATTAAGTTAATAATTGTTCTTTTAGTTGTTGCTATATTTGGAGCTTATACCTTGCCAACCGTTATTGGGAAGAAAAACACCAAATATATATCTGAGCTTGTTGGAGATGTTTTACCAACAGATACAATAAATTTGGGTCTGGACTTAAAAGGTGGAATGCACCTTGTTTTGGGTGTAGAAACAGATAAAGCGCTGTTTACTGTTCTATCAAGAGCTGCGAGTAATCTACAACAGCAACTATTGAATGCAAAGATTGCGGCGGATAGTGTAATACCTTCGGGCAAAGATGCAACAATCAAAATAACCCTTGTTGATCCAAAGGATGCGGATAAAGCGGTAAATATAATAATGAACAACTTTCCCAACTACAAGGTTGTCTCTGAAGGCCAGCCGATAGTAATAAAACTCAAAGAACAGATAGTTGAAAAGATAAAAAAACAGGCCGTTGAGCAGGCTATAAACGTAATAAGAAACAGGGTTAACCAGTTTGGTGTAACAGAGCCCACAGTTGTTAGGGCAGGTGAGGATCACATAGTTGTAGATCTGCCGGGCATAAAGGATGCAAACAGAGCTGTCAAATTGCTTGGCGAAACGGCAAGACTTGAATTACACCTTGTGGATGATTCTGTTAGTGTTGCAGACGCACTAAACGGAAACCTGCCACCCGACGATGAAATTCTTTATGAAATCAAAAGAGATCCAACAACTGGAGAAATTACAAAAGTTCCATTTGTTGTTAAAAGAGAACCTATTATAACGGGAGATATGATAACAAACGCACATGTAATGTTCGGTGGAACCTTGAACCAACCTTATGTCGCTTTTGAGCTAAATTCTGAAGGTGCAAAGATTTTTGCAGATTTCACGGCCACACACATAGGAAAACGGCTTGCTATAGTTCTAGATAATGCAATTTATTCTGCGCCTGTAATTCAAAGCAGAATAGGTGGCGGTAGGGGTGAAATCACAGGTAATTTCACACTTGAAGAAGCACATGACCTTGCGCTTGTTTTACGCAGCGGTTCATTGCCTGCACCTGTTAAGATCTTGCAAAAGGTAACGATCGGCCCTTCTTTGGGTAAGATCTCTATAGAGAAGGGTAAGAAGGCTATGATCTTCGGTGCTTTGGCTGTAATTCTCTTTATGATCTTCTACTATCGATTGTCGGGTCTCCTTGCAGACCTAGCAATGGCTTTGAACATAATCATCATATTCGGGACAATGGTAATGCTTCATGCTACATTGACGTTGCCTGGCCTCGCCGGCATTGCCTTAACAGTCGGTATGGCTGTGGATGCAAATGTCTTGATCTATGAGCGCATAAGGGAAGAGCTTCTCATTGGTAGGAGCGTCCATGATGCTGTAAATACGGGTTATGCAAGGGCGTTTATAACAATCCTCGATGCCAATATAACAACTTTGATTGTAGCGTTGATTCTGTATCAGTTCGGTAGCGGCCCTGTTAAGGGTTTTGGAATAACAATGGCAATAGGACTTTTGGCCAACATCTTTACAGCTGTAACATTCACAAAGACCGTATTCGACATTGTGCTTGAGAAATTCAGACCCCAAAGGTTGAGTATTTAGAGGAGCGTGAAATGGTTCAAATAATTAAGCCTGGCATTTTGATAGATTTTGTGTCCAAATTTAAATTGGCTGTGTCTATTTCGATTATTTTAATCATAGTCGGCATTGGTCATCTGATCATAAAAGGGCCCAAACTAGGTATAGAATTCAAAGGTGGGACTTCTATTCAGCTTGAGTTTGACAAACCGATAAAGGTTACTCAACTTAGAGATGCTATTAAGGATTCAAAGATCTTCAGCGATTCGAGGATACAGAACATAGGTAGCTCAAACAAAAGATTCATTGTATACACGAAGGTTTCCACCTCTTCAACGACAAAAAGCATTGAGGACACGTTGAAACCGCTGCTTAAAAGCAAATTCGGCGACACATTCAAGATTTTAGAAGTGGACATGGTAGGTCCGAAGATCGGTAAAGAGTTTAGGGATAAGGGCATAATTGCTATTGTACTGTCACTGATTGCAATTCTGATATACATAAGCCTAAGATTTCAATACAGGTTTGCCTTCGGTGCAATACTTGCTTTAATTCACGATGTTCTAATTACCGTGGGCTTCTTGAGTTTGTTTGGTTATGAGTTTACACTCGATGTTGTTGCGGCCATTCTGACGATAGTGGGTTATTCGGTCAACGACACGATTGTTATATTCGACAGGATCAGAGAAAAGGTTAAGTCTAACAGAAAGTTATCGAACGTTGAGGCTATAAATCAGGGCGTCAGTGAAACGCTCTCAAGGACCGTTTTAACGGCAGGCACAACTCTGTTTGTCGTTTTAGCCCTGTTTTTGTTCGGTGGACATGCATTAAAAGGTATGTCATTCGCTTTGCTTGTGGGTATAATCTCCGGTACATATTCTTCAATCTTCATAGCTTCGCCAACACTATTGTTGTTCAAGGGTCAACTTATACCTGAAAAGAAAGAGGTAGAATCAACGGACAGGTTTAAGCAACAGATCGAGTTTGACATTAAGCAAAGGGGTGGTTAAAGGTTCAGCTTGAAACCTTACTGTCCCTTTTCAGGGATAAGAAGAAAGCCTACCGTATTATCCTTCATATAACCTCTGAACATCGTTTATACATAGAGTTTAAGGGCAGCTTGCAGAGGCTTTACGAGCATCTAAAGAACGCACAAGACTCAGACAGGTCTCTTTTGTACTTTCACGACTTTATTGTGAATTCGACAGCAAAATCCACAATATTCGAGCTTCTGATTTCGTTCAAGGTTGTTGGAGAGATCCTGTTTGGCATATTCTCTCAATCAGAAACGCTGTCCGTTTTTCTCATAAATAACCCAGAGTATTTGTTCTGGCTCATTGAAAACGAGACGCTTGCAAACAAAAGGGGTAAAAGGGATTACTATACAGAGGCAGAAAAGCTCATAAATTCAACGTCAAATATAGCAAAGAAAGAGTATCTGCTCAAGCATTTTAGAAAAAGGGAGTACTTGCGCATTGCAACGAGGGAAATCATAGATGCGTGTCCATTTGAAGAGGTTTTGGAAGAATTGTCCAACCTTGCGGATGCCCTGATTGAGATAGCCATTGAAATAGCTTACCTAAAACTAAAGACAGAGCCGCAAAAAGAGGGTCTTTGTGTAATTGGTCTTGGAAAGTTGGGTAACAGGGAGTTGAACTTCTCAAGCGATATTGACCTGATCTTTGTCCATAGGGATGAAAGCAAAGGAGAATTTTACAATAGATTGGCTTCACAGGTTGTTTCAATTCTCTCTGAAAACAAGGAGGGTGGTTTTGTATACCGTGTTGATACGCGTTTGAGGCCCGGCGGTTTTTCTCATCCGCTGTCGATGTCTTTGGATGAGTATGAGAATTACTACTACACGTTCGGCCAGCCGTGGGAGAGGATTTCGCTTGTCAAGGCAAGACCCGTTGCCGGTGATATGAAATTAGGAGAAGCTTTTATCAAATTGGTTGAACCGTTTGTTTTTCCCAAATCGCTGGATATTGAATACATCAAAGAGATCAGGGGTTTGATGTTTAAGATACACAAGAACTTCGAAAAGAAAAACTGTTTTTTGCCTGAAGAGATCCAGGATGTAAAAAAGGGTGTTGGCGGAATAAGGGAGATAGAGTTCATAGTCAACTATTTTCAGCTGATTTTGGGTGGAAAAAATGAGGCCTTGAGGCATGTTTCCACATGCAAGGGCCTAGAGATTCTATATCGTTTGGGTCTGCTCAATGAGGCTTTGAGGCTTAGATCCATTTACATGTTCTTTAGGAGGATCGAACATAAACTTCAGCTCAAACAGGAAAAACAGACACAGAGATTGCCGTGCGAAAAAGAGGATCTTGAATTTTTGTCAAAGACACTGGATATGGGTTTTGATGATTTCGTAGAAAGGTACGTTCAGGATACGAGATTTGTTCACACCGTTTTTAGAAGGATCTTCATGGAAAATTCTGGTCTTCCTATATTCAGCTCTGTGGATGATATCGAGGGTTGCTTGACGGAGTTAGGTTTTGAAGATAGCGTGAAGATTTCGAAATTGATCGTGGATGCGGTGAAAAAGTACACTGCAAACGGCATCAATAAGGAGAGGATTCAAAGCATATTTGATCATGCCTTTGATATGGTTAAGGGTTTTGGCTTTTTTGACCGAGTTATCGTTGGTTTAAACAAGATCAATCCATCGTACGTGGATACGATTTTTGATTCAAAGGAATTGTTTAAGCTTTTTGTCAAGGTCTTGGCGTTGGGTTATGGTGAGAAACTTGCGAAAAACCCTCAACTGTTGGACACGATACTTACCCCATCGAAGCTTAAGTTCGATAGCCTTACCAAAGATGAAAAGGAAAGGATAGAGTTTGAAATTACATTGAAGCTGCTTTCGGGCAATTATGACCACAGAGACTTGACGTTCACGACGAATTTTGCTTTGGAGTTTATCAAAAATACCTGCGTAAGGATGGACGAGGATAAGAAAATAGCCGTTGTCGGGTATGGAAAGCTTACCACAGGTGAACTTTTTGTTGGTAGCGATCTTGATATTGTTTTTGTATGTGAGGATGAGCCCTATAATTACGAAAACTTGGTCGTTAAGATTACACGGGAGTTGAAAAGGCTGTACGATGTGGACTTGAGGTTGAGACCTTATGGTGATAAGGGATCTTTAGTTGTGGATGTTGACTATTTAGAGAAATACTTTAAAAACGACGCATCGTCATGGGAAAAACAGGCGGCACAGA
This sequence comes from Hippea sp., assembly GCA_015486955.1. Taxonomy (GTDB): domain Bacteria; phylum Campylobacterota_A; class Desulfurellia; order Desulfurellales; family Hippeaceae; genus Hippea. The sequence goes on from WFQR01000109.1 coordinate 11,360, forward strand.
AGTCAAAGATTGTTTACTGCGGTTTTGGTAAGGAAAGATTGAAAAGTGTCTATAGGGACTTTGTCCTGAACAATCCGCCGAGTAAAGATGAGATTTGGTCCATGTTCAAAAAGATTGAGGAAAACAAGGGTAAGGGGTTGGATATAAAAAGCTCAAGGGGCTGCTTGACAAACATAGAGTTTTTGGTCCAGTCCGTTTGCTTTGAGCATGGGTGCATTGAATATTCGAAAAACACGTTGGATCTTATCGAAAGGATTGGCAAGTTGAATTTAGTACCCGTCTCTGAGACAAAGGAAGCGTATCTATACTTTTTTAAAGTTTTGAATACCTTAAGGATTGCCAACAGGACATCTAAGATAGATGAAGAGGCATTGAAGGTTTTAGAGTTCCTTTTGGATGAAGATGGAATTTTGGAGAGGATAGAGCACTTCAGGTTTGTTGTTGATAACTTGAATAAAGAGGTGTTCGGATGATTATTCTTGCCACGCAGTCTGAGGCGCGCAGAAAACTGTTTAAAAAATGCAAGAGGAATGCAATCTTTAAGAAAGCCAACATAGACGAGAAAAGATTGGATGGTGAGGGCGTCGAAGATTACCTTTTAAGGGTGAGTTTTTTGAAGGCATCTGTGTTTTACAAGAACGGCATTACGGTTATTGGCGCTGATACGGTTATAGAGTTCGACGGCAAAATCATAGGAAAGCCAAAGGACGATGAAGAGACCTTTGCTATACTTAAGATGCTATCGGGTAAATACCACAGGTGTCTAACGGGTGTAACGGTGCTGAAGGACAACAGGTGCATAAGCTTTGTCGATGAGTCAATAGTTTATATGGATCGCTTGAGCAATGACGAAATTTGGGAATATGTAAAAAGTGGTGAGTATAAGGGGAAAGCAGCGGGGTATGCAATACAGAAAAGGGCGACCCGTTTCATGAGGGTGGTTAGGGGCGATCTAACGACGGTTGTTGGCCTGCCCATGAAGAGGCTGTGCAGTATTATTTGAATATAGATGGTTTTGGTTATATAATTCGCGTTAGTTTTTTAAAGAAACGGAGGTAGTAGATCATGCTTGACTTCTTGAGAAAGAATATAAGGAAATTCGCCATCTTTTTGTGGATAGCGGCTGCTGCGTTTATTATCGGCGGTGCATATCTGTTTGTTAGAGGCCCGTTTACTATGGGCAGTAACACTGCCATTCAAGTTGGCGACGTAAAGATCAGTTTCCCTGAATACGAAAAGGCTTACAACAACGTCTATAAGTTCTATGTTCAGCTTTTAACCCAACTTAAAGGTGGCAACTTCACGGATGAGGACTTAAAGAAACTCAATATTAAGCAGAAAACCATAGATATGCTGGTTCAGAGGGCTCTGTTGCTTCAAGAAGCAAAAAAAGAGGGCATCAAAGTGACGGAAGAGGATGTTTTAAAGGCCATAGAGTCTAACCCTGTGTTTTTCTTAAACGGCAAATTTTCAAAAGAAAAGTACCTTGCCATTTTAAAAGCAAATGGCATCAATCCTAAAGACTATGAGGAATCGCTAAAAACAAGCCTATACATTGACAAGCTCAAGGCAAGGCTGTTTAAAAATATAAGCGTTACAGACCAAGAGGTAAAAAGCTTCTTTGAGAAAAACTACACTACAGTGGATATTGAGTTTGTCCAGTTTGACCCTGCTAAATTTAAAAATATTGTAAAGGTCAATGATCCTGCTCTTAGAAATTACTACAACAAGCATAAGAACGACTACCGCGTGCCCACAATGGTTAAATTCAAATACATAGCTGTTCCTTTAAGTTACGTTGAAAAGGATATAAAGATTACGGATAACGAGACAAAGAAGTTCTACAACGACCATCCAAGGTTCTTCTATGTGCCTTTGAGAATAAGGGTTGCACACATATTGATTGCGAAAAAGGACAATATGACGGACAAGCAACTGGAAGATAAAGCTGAAAAGATCTACAAGATGATAATAGACAAGAAGATTACGTTCAAAGAGGCTGCTAAGAAATTTTCGGATGACAACTTCACCAAAAGTGTGGGAGGCGATTTAGGGTATGTTACGAAGGACATGGTTTTGGAAAGCTTTTGGAATCACATTGTTAAGATGAAAAAGGGTGAAATATCCAAGCCATTTAAAACAAAGTTTGGCTATCATATTGCCATGATTGAGGATATAAAGAAGCCATTTGAAAGACCCTATGATAAGGTAAAGGATCAGATAAAGGATTACCTAAAAACAACAGAGGCAAAGAAGAAATGGTTTATCGTTGCGGACAAGATATTTGTGGACATAAGGGATCACCATTTGACATTTGAGAAGGCAGCGAAGAAATATGGATTGAAGGTTAAAGAGAGCGGTTATATGAGCCTGAAAAAGCCCGAAGACCCATTCACATCAGAGATGATCCAAAATGCACTTCTTTCAAGTAAAGACGCACTGTTAGGACCAGATCTTTCAAACGATGGATACCTGATCTATAAAATGATCGATAAGAAACCATCGTACATACCGAAATTTGAAGTAGTTAAAGATAAGGTCAAAAACGATTACATAAATTTCAAGGCTGAACAGCTTGCAAAGGAGAAGGCAAAGGAGTTTTTAGAAAAACTCAACAAGGGTGAGGACTTTAGAAAGTTGTGCTCCCAGTTCGGACTGAAGGCTGAAACAGTTAAAAAGTTGGGCAAGTTCACGCCATCTGATAAATTCCCATGCTCTTACAAAGAAGACGTTATGGACACAATCTTTTCAAAAGGCAAGGGATACAAGGGTTTGTGTCAATACAAGGGCAAACTATACGTGTTTGATGTTTTGAATAAAAACTTCGATGTAAAGGAATTTGAAAAGTTAAAGAAGAGTATAAAACAACAGCTTCTCGCTCAAAAGGAAGATGAGGCTTTGGAAAAGCTGATAGCAAGGCTTAAGAAGGAAGTTAAGATAAAGATCAATCCTAAACTATGAAAAAAGAAGACATAGACCGTGTTGTAGAGCTTTTGAGGGATGCATACAGGCAGTTTAAAGAGCCTGTTGTTACGCTTGTTGCAAAGGACAACGATCCGTATAAGGTGCTTGTATCGACAGTTCTGTCATTGAGGACAAAAGACGACGTAACACACGATGCATCCCTCAGGCTCTTTGAGAAAGCACCCAACATCTACGCATTGAATAGGCTAACCGAAGAAGAGATTGCCCGCTTGATTTACCCTGTAGGTTTTTACAAGACGAAGGCAAAAAACTTGAAGAAAATAGCAGGAATCATTATAGAACAGCACAAAGGAAAAGTGCCAGATAGTTTGGATGAGCTTTTAAAACTCCCAAATGTGGGCAGGAAGACGGCAAACCTTGTCCTTGCCAAGGGCTACAACATACCTGCAATTTGCGTTGATATACACGTACATAGGATAAGCAATCGCCTCGGGCTTGTAAAAACGAAAAACCCTGAAGAAACGGAATTTGCATTGAGAAAAATTTTGCCAAAGAAGTACTGGATTGAGTTTAACGACCTTTTGGTGCCCTTCGGACAAAACCTGTGCAAGCCCGTATCACCTTATTGTTCTAAATGCCCGATCTATGAGTTTTGCGATAGGATTGGTGTTGAACGGTCACGATGAATGATAAAACTGAGATACCTGAGGAATACATAAAGAAGGGCAGGGCTTTAGCCTGGCTTTCATACTTTGGTTTGCTTTTGATTATACCTGCTGTAATCCAAAGGAACAACCCTTACACCGTCTATCATGTAAAGCAAGGCATGGGCCTTTTGATTGTCAATGTTATCGTAGCATTCCTCTGTCTTTTCATCGTAAAAAGCCCGATTGTTTGCCAGTCAATAAGCTTTGTTATTTTGGTTATAAACGTGATCGGCATACTCAACGCCATTTCAGGTAAGGCTAAACCACTGCCTTTAATTGGTTTCATAGGCGAGCTTCTAAACTTTTAGGCTTTGATAACGGCCAACGGCTTTAACTCAACAATGGGCTCGATTAGGTCAAGCTGGTTGTTTATCACTTCGTTAATATCTTTGTATGCACTTGGTGCTTCATCAAGATCCCTTTTTGAGCGAATTGAGTGTATAATTCCCTTTTCGTCCAATTTTTTGATCTCATCCTTGAGTGACAGCTCTTTCCTTGCCTTTCTCCTACTTAAGACCCGACCAGCACCATGCGAACAACTCTTAAAGCTCTCAGGATTGCCCAAACCCTTGACTATGTACGACTTTGTCCCTTGAGAACCGGGAATTATACCGATTTCACCCTCATAGGCCCTTGTTGCCCCTTTTCTATGAACCCATACCTTCTTATCAAAGTGCTTCTCCAAACTTGCATAGTTGTGGATGACGTCGTATTCCTTTAACACCAGATCCTTTTTGCCCAAAACCGTTTCAAAGATCGAAATTATCCGCTCAGCCATCAATCTCCTGTTGTTTTTCGCATACTCAATACAGAAGTTCATCTCTTCTAAGTACATCTGGCCTTCGGGTGACTTTGTAGGTAAAAAGAAGAGTTCGTAGGATGGCGGTACGGGATAACCCATGCTTTCATTGAGCCGCCGAGCCACTTTGTTGTAATAATCTGCAACCTGTTTACCCAAGTTTCTGCTTCCTGAGTGTATCATGAACCAAATAAATCCATCACTGCCCTTTTGTATCTCTATGAAGTGATTGCCACCGCCAAGCGTACCTAAAGAATACAAAGCCTCATCGTACAGCTCATAAATAAGAAGTTGCTTGCTAATTTTTGATTTCGGCTTTGGCATATAATCCTTACTCTGCTTGGTCTTATGCTTTTCAAAACCCAATGGTATAATGCCCCTTATGAGTTTGACAATGGCACTTAAATAGTTTCTGTTGATCTCCGTCAAATCAAGCTTTACAGCGTGCATGCCACAGCCTATATCAACACCAACGGCGTGCGGAATGACTGTATCTAAAAGGGCAACAACCGCACCAATGGGCATGCCGAAACCTTCATGTACATCGGGCATAATAGCTACGTGTTTGTATGCGAATGGTAAATTGGATAGGTTTATTGCCTGATTTAAAGCCCCTTCCTCTATTGTGTCTGTCCACATCTTTATGGGTATTCTTCCCTTCTGTATAACCATCTTAATCATTTAACAGCCCCATCAAAGCCCTGTACACCTCTTTTGGCTCAATTGAATACATGCATTCAAGTGTCCCTTTCTTGCAGCTGTCCGTTCCATGCAAAGAACATGGCCTGCAGCTTAATTTTTTTTCCAAAACAACAGATCTACCGCGTGGATAAAAACCAAAACCTTTAACAGTTGGGCCAAATATGGCTACAAGGGGTAAATCAAGGGCTGAGGCCACATGCATAAGACCAGAATCGTTGCTAACAAATCCAATACACTTGGACATTTCTTCTACTGTCCCTTTAATTGTAAGTTTGCCAACAAACGACCTAACACCGTCCAAACCACTACCGACAAAGTCGGCAATCCTTGTCTCATCCTGCGATCCAAAAAGCCATACTTTATAGCCATCTTTTGTAAGCATTCTTGCAAGTTCTCTAAAGTATTCCTTTGGCCACATTTTCGTTTTCCACTTTGCACCAACGGCAAAGCCTATCGTTTTGGGCTCTTTTTTTGTATTTTTCACGTACAAAACGGGTCGTACATCTTTTGTGTCAATGTTTCCACCCAACAATTTAAGCTGCTCTTCTATGTTATCAACGCTTTTTCTCATAAACAGTTTCTTCAGAGCATCGTTTTTTAATACAAGTGAGTATCTGTAGATTGTGTTCTTCCTAACCCTTTTCAAACAAACGGGGTTCAAAATGGTACTGAGCAGTATACTACGGATATTTACGTGAAGATCAAAAACACAGTGCGGCCTTTCAATCTCCTTTGCAAGCTCAAATACGCTCTGACCCCTTCTTAGCGCAACGACACTGTCAACAAACGGTTGTCCATCGAGGATCTCTTTAAATTCTTCCTTTGTAACATACGTCACGGAACTCTTGGGAAAAAGACCCTTAAGCACATTGAGAAAAGCCGTTGTTTGAACAATATCTCCGAGTGAAGAGAAACGAATAACAACAAATCTCATAGCAACTCAAGGGCGGCTTTGAAGACAACCTCAGGCTTTATGTCCCTCATGCATTTAAAGTGCTTGTGTTTGCAAATCACACTTCCGTGTTTTCCGCAGGGTCTACACGGTAGATCGTCTATTTGAATAATCCTATTTTTTTCGCTTAAGGGGTAAAAGCCAAATTCTGGCACCGTTGGTCCGTAAATGTCGATGGTCGGTGTGTTGAATGCACTCGCTATGTGAACGGGTGCAGAGTCGTTGCTGATTAGCAGTTTCGACCAAGCAATGAGATAGAAAAGGTCTTTTACAGATGTCTTACCCGTCAAATCTATTATCCGCTCATCGTTGTTTTTAACAAAATCCGATATCTCTCTGTCGTTTTTGGTGCCGATGAGTATGACTTTTAAGCCCTGATCTGCCAGCATCTTTGCAAGTTCTCTAAAGTACTCCTTTGGCCATCTCTTTGTGGGCCAAACGGACGATGGACTTATTACAACAACCTTGTCATCGGATTTAATGGAGTGCGCCTCAAATACGCTCTCTATGAACTTTTTGTTGTTTTCAGACCAGTAAAGTCTGATTTCCCTTACGACTTTGGAAAATTCAAGTGGTTCTAAAAGTCTTAAATTTTTGTCTACCTCATGGACGTTTTGAGGCTTTTTAACCCTGTCTGTATATAAGAAGCTGATATCTGCCTCTTTAAATCCTATACGTCTTTTTGCACCGCTAAAGTAGGCAAGAAGCGTTGATCTAAAGCTCATATGTGGTGAGATAACACAGCTAAACCTATACTCCCTTATCACAGAAATAATCTTTTTAAAACCCATTAAGCCATTATCAGCTCCGTGCTTATCATACGGTATTATCACGTCTATCTTTGGATTTAAACTGAATACCTCTACATTTGAGGGTATAACAACGATGCCAATAAAAGCATCCTTCTCATTGGCTTTAATTGTCTCTATCATAGGTTCGGTTAATATGGCATCACCCAAAAAGGCCGTTTGAACAATTAGATACCTTTTTGACATCTTTGAATGATACAAAAATGAGACCCCGTTTTCAAAAAATAGTGCACATCTCTCAGTTATTTGATAGAATTTGAAAAACCTCTTAAAGGGGGGTTAAAAGATGATGGATTTTACGTTTTATGCACCGTTAAGGGTCGTGTTTGAGAAAAAGGGTATAAAGGACGTTGGAAAGTACGTATCTCGCAACGGCAATAGGGTGCTTCTTGTTACAGGCAAGAAACATTTAAAGGAAACGGGAAAGTTGGATGAGATTTTGGAATCTCTAAAAAAGACGGAAAAGATCGAAGAAGTTATAATATTTAGCGATACGCCGCAGAACCCTGACATTGAAGCAATCCACGAAGCCCGGGACATAATCATAAAACATAAACTAAACGTGGTTTTGGCTGTAGGTGGTGGCAGTTCTATGGATTTGGCAAAAGCTGCATCAATCTGTGCAAAACATAAAAAAGATGTAATGGATATATTCAACGATCCAATGCTACCCGTTTTAGATGCCTATCCAATAATCTGTTCACCCACAACATCCGGTTCTGGTAGCGAAGTTACAAAGTACGTTGTGTTTAACGACAACAAAAGAAAACTCAAGATGGCCATGTCCAGCGAGGGTTTCTTTCCAAAGGTTTCACTCATTGACCCAGAACTCACATATTCAATGCCAAAGGAGGTCATTGCAAATACCGGCTTTGATGCACTATCACACGCAATAGAGGCCTACACCTCGCGTTCGGCTTGCCCCATAACAGACGCATACTGCAGGGAAGCCATATCACTGATACACACGCACCTTGTCGACGCCTACAGAACCAAAAATCAAAGGGTAATGGACAATATGAGTTTGGCCGCCATGTTCGGTGGAATGGCTCTAAACGTTGGTAGGGCGAGCCTGCCACATGCCCTTGAGCATTCTTTAAGCGCATACAGACCCGATTTGCCCCACGGTTTAGGTCTTTCAATGGTCATGGTGCCTTTTATGAAGAGGGCCTTCAAGTGCAACATGGTCAAATTTGCCGACATTGCCTATTTCTTAGGTGAAAATATATCCAACGATAGCTTAGAAAATGCAGCTAAGAAATCCATTGATGCTGTGATCAAATTAAAGGAGCAGCTGAATCTCAAATACACGCTCAAGGACTTTGGCTTTGACAAAAAGGAAATCGACGACCTGGTTGACAGTACACTGTTTACGATGGAGCATGGATTGAAAAACTCGCCGTGCAAATTTACCGAGAAAGATGTTAGGGAAATCTACTACGAGGCTCTGGAGGGTTAGGTGAAAAGTGTAATAATAGTGGTATTAACAGTTGTTCTGTTGGGTTTTTCCTTAATGTCGTGCACGCCACTGCTCGTGGGTGGCGCTGCGGCAGGCGGTGCTTATGCGGGTTATACATTTGCCAAAAAGGGCTACACAATACAAATAACAAAGCCAGTTAAGGGTAAAAAGGTAGACAATTCGACGAGATCCAAATAAATGGGTGCAATTTCAGATCTCATAATAAAGCTACAGAAGTCCAAATTTGCAAGACGGTTTCAGTATGAACCGTATATAATCAAATCCGTTGAGTATGTCGACCCTAAGGTGGGTGAAAAGCTGTTTGTTGCCTACAGAGAGGTCGATTACTTCAAAAGCCTTGCAATCCAAATGATGAACAAAGACGATTACTACTCTTGGGATGTTGAAAGTGAATTTCCAGAAATAGACGATGTGAAGTTTGATAAAATTGTTTTCTTTGTAAGCACGTACTACACAACAAAAGACATGATAGATAGGGCTGTTTCTCTAAGGAAGAACGATGGCCTGGTTTATTGCATTTGCTTTTTGGCTGGAAGCAAGTTCTTTGAGACGACTTTAAGGATAACAGACAAGGTTGCGTATTCAAAGCTTGGAAAAGAGCTTGAGCTATTCGATGATCTTGAGGTTATAGACAGAAGGGATTTCAAGTCGGCACATATTAGAGCCGTTACATTAAGGTAGTTGCTATACACTGTTCTTTACAATCAAGGGCTTTTTGCTTATAATTACGCAACTTTGACGAGGGGAGTGATCTATGAAGGAGATAGGTTTACACGGTAGAGGTGGTCAAGGCGTTGTGATGGCTGGTGAGCTTTTGGCTAACATCTATTTTAAAGAGGGCTACGAAGTCCAGTTTATGCCATCGTACGGGGCAGAAAGGAGAGGATCACCGTCAAACGCCTATGTAAGGATTGATAACAAAAGGATCTTGTACAGGTATTCAATTAAAGCCCCTGATGAAATCATTGTACTAAACGTAACACTTTTACCAAACTTATTACTTAAAGAAGGCGGAATTGCACTTTTGAATTCAGCGGATACCTCGAACCTAAAAAAGAGTGACAAGGTTAAGTTTTTTGTTGTAGACGCCAACAGAATTGCGCTTGAATGTAAACTTGGAACACCGGCCATTCCTTTAGTAAACACAGCGTTACTTGGGGCTTACTGTAAAGTCAGAGGAGATTTTTCCTTTGACACGTTGAAAAAAGTTTATGAGGAAAAAATAGGAAAGAGAGCCTACTTAAATATAGAGGCCGCGGAAAAAGCCTATGAAAGCGTGAGGGAAGTATGAAAAGGTTAGTGTTAGGTGGAAACGATGCAGTTGCTTATGCTGTAAAACAGAGCCACGTTGATGTAGTGAGTGCATATCCCATTACGCCTCAAACATCTATAATTGAAAAGATTGCCTCGTTTATAGCAAACGGGGAAATGAGAACGCGTTTTATAAAGGTTGAAAGCGAGCACTCTGCAATGGCTGCGGCTATTGGTGCTTCTGCTACTGGAGGCAGGGTGTTTACAGCCACAAGTTCTCAAGGTTTACTTTACATGCATGAGGTTTTGCATTGGGCCGCAGGTGCTTCACTACCCATAGTCATGGCAAATGCGAACAGGGCTGTTGCACCTCCATGGAGTATCTGGGCAGAACAAACAGATTCCCTATCCCAGAGGGACACTGGTTGGATACAGTTCTACGCATCCAATTCCCAAGAAACCTATGATCTCTTATTTTTATCCTTTAGACTTGCAGAAAGGGTAAAAAACCCTGTTATGGTTTGCATGGATGGATTTTTAGTTACTCACACAAAAGAACCCGTTGCGGTTTTTGGAGATGAGATCGAAGAGTTTATAAGCGTGAAAGAGACCAGGCCGCTATTGGATGTAGAAAAACCAGAAGCTATTGGAGCATTGGCATTTCCTCAAGATTACATGCCGGTAAAGATAGAACAGCACAAAAGGATCTCCTCTGCTTTGGCTGAGTTTAAAACCCTTTCTGACCAGTTTGAAAGGATAAGTTCAAGAAGATACGATCCCATATACACATATGGCGAAGAGAATGCAGATATTGTTATTGTGGCAATGGGATCTAATGCAGAAACGGCACACTTGGCCATAGACTTACTAAATAAAGAAGGTATAAAGGCAAAGCTTGTGAAAATTGTTATGTTTAGGCCATTCCCAAAAGATGAACTTATTAAAGCATTTGAAGGTGCTAAAAAAATTGCTGTTTTTGATAGAAACATATCAATGGGAAAAGGTGGCATAACAAAGGATGAAATTGTTGGTGCGTTAGGTATAAACAACGTCGTCGGAATAGTGTGTGGCTTAGGTGGAGTTGACGTAACAGAAAACGATATGGTCAAAGTGGCAAAAGACGTTTTGGATGGTAAAATACAAGAAGATATGATACTGTGGGGTGGAAGATGATAATACCAAAAGAAGAGATAATGAAATCCAACCATCTTGCCTGTCCTGGATGTGGCGCAGCATTGGCGATGAGACTTGCTTTAAAAGCTTTGGGCAAGAAAACGATTGTTGTTATACCTGCCTGTTGCTGGACTATAATAAATGGAACGTGGGGCAATAACTTTGCCGGTGTTCCTGTTTTCCATACGGCATTTGCGACAACAGCCGCAGTAGCTGCGGGGATTAAGGCCACACTGGAAATGCAAGGAAAAGATGACATAACGGTTATGGGTTGGGCAGGTGATGGTGGAACGTTTGATATTGGTTTGCAGGCTTTGAGTGGTGCTGCTGAGCGTAACGATGACATAATATACGTATGTTATGACAATGAAGCGTATATGAATACGGGGATACAGAGGAGCTCTGCAACACCCATTGGCGCAGAAACTACAACAACACCTTCACCGATTGTAAAGGATAGACCTAAAAAGGATTTAATGGAGATTGTTGCAGCACACGATGTTCCATATATTGCCTCTGCAACGGTCGCCTATCCAACGGACTTGATAAAGAAGTTTCAGAAGGCAAAGAGCAAGAAAGGTTTTAAGTTCATACATATATTGAGTCCATGCCCGCCAGGGCACAAGTTCCCCGAGGATAAAACTATTGAGATCTCGAAGCTTGCTGTAGAAACGGGTGTATTTTTGCTTTATGAGATAGAAGATGGAAAGTATAGGATAAATAAAAAACCCAAATTCAAAGATCTTGACGAGTATTTGGATATCCAGGGTAGGTTTAGAAATACACCGAAGGAACAAAGAGAAGCCTTGAAAGAAGCTATAAAGAGACGATGGGAGAAGCTTCTTGTTAAGGCTGAGCATTTTGGTTAACTGGATGGAGGCTATAGGTGAAGTGCGAAATTGATATCATAATCGACAGAAAATACAGGTGGCACCTAAAGGAGCTATTGTCCCAAAAGGGATTGTCATTTAAGGAGTGGTTTGTAGAATTCCACAACGATAGGTCTATTGTGAGTTTTGAGATAGATGATAAGGAAGAAGACCTGTTGAGGAATGTTTTTGAATTCTTAAAGAGTAACACGGGCGCTCGTGTTGTTTTACCCGATGGAAACCGCCTAAATCCAACAAAGAAGGACTTTAAAGAATTCTACAAAATCGTTTGCAAATACATTGAGGAGTGATGTATGGCTATAAAGAGGCTTTCCTACGAAGATATAAAGTTAAATTTTGACTTTAATATAGATGATTTGGAGACCGATGGATCATTGGTATATCAAAGAAGAATAGAACTTGCACTGGACAAACTTGTTAATATCGATAGTAAAGACCATAACCTCTACATATGTGGGAATCTGAGTAGGGACGAGAAATACATCATTGTGAACATGCTTAAAAACCTCTCTAAAGACAGAGAAACAGAGATCTTCGATTACTGCTACGTTAACAACTTCAAAAACCCCAAAGAACCGAAGGTAATAAAGCTTAAGCCATCCGAGGGTAAGAAGTTCAAGGAAAGGATGGATGAATTTGTTGACTATTTGGTCAAAAGCGTGCCAAAGGTCTTTGACAGCAAGGAGTATGAGGAGAAAATCCAAGAGGTTGTCAAGGAATTCGACGAAAAACAGAAGGAACTGTATGAAAAGTTGCAGAAGAAGGCAAATGAGCTGGACTTTGTTGTAAAGTTTTCACAAATGGGGATTATAGTAAATCCCGTTATAGCTGGAAGGGTGATAGGTGAGCGAGAATATTCAAGTTTATCCGACGATATTAAACGCTCAATTGATGAAAAGAGAAAGGAGCTTGAAAAGTATATTGATGAATTCCTCTCAAACAGTAAAGAACTTGAGAAACAAAAGCAGGATAGATTAAAGAAAATCAACGACGAGATGGCATTATTCATCGTTTCGGGTAAGATCGATCAGATTAAAAAAGAGTTCGAAGGCAACAAAGACATAGAAGAGTATTTAGACGACGTTGAGGATTATACGCTTAAGAATATATCAATTTTTTTGCCTCAGAAGAACCAGGCTTTTCCCTTCTTCCAAATGCCCATGAAGTATACAGAGTACAGGGTAAACCTGTTTGTTGACAACAGCAATCAAACATCGGCTCCCGTCATATACGAGGAAAACCCAACATATTACAACGTTTTTGGGAAATTGGAAAAACAGGCATATTTTGGTGCTTTTGTTACAGATTTCACACACATAATAGCGGGGTCTATACACAAGGCAAATGGTGGATATTTGATATTAGATGCGTTTAGTATGCTTGTTAATCCCGGTGTTTGGGAGACACTAAAGAGAACACTTCTGTCATCGAAGGCTGTAATTGAGGAAATGTCTGAAAAATACGGCATTATAGCTGCAGAGACACTGAAACCGGAGCCAATAGATTTAAATTTGAAGGTTTTGCTTATAGGACCTGAATACATTTACGACATACTCTTCGAATATGACGATGAATTTAGCAAACTCTTTAAGATCAAAACAAACTTTGATTATGCCATACCGAAAAAGGAGCCTGTGATAAAGAAGTATGCGTCAACCATAATAAGGTACTGCGAGGAAAAAAAACTAAAGAAACCCGATGAATCTGGCTTTAAGGGATTGGTCAAGTACTCTTGCAGGCTGGCTGAAGACAGGGAAAAACTGTGGGCTTACACAAGCAACATATTGGACATCATAAAGGAAGCCCAGTTCTTTTCGAACTCTGACAAACTCACTTACGATGATATCAGGCTTGCCATCAACGAAAGGAAATTTTTGCGCGATTTATGGAAGGAAAAGATCTATGAGATGATACAAGACGGCAGCATCATAGTGGATTTAAAGGGCAGCAAGGTCGGTGAGATAAATGGATTGTCCGTTTTGGATATAGGAGACTTTTCGTTTGGTAGGCCAAATAAGATCGTTGCTAAAACGTACTTTGGAAAAGATGGGATTGTGAGTATAGAAAGGGAAAGCAAACTCTCAGGTAGGATATTTGACAAGGCTTCGTTCATCATTGCAGGTTACATAAACGGTATGTACGGTTTTAATAAAACCTTGAGCTTTTCTGCATCTCTATCTTTTGAGCAATCGTATTCACTGATTGAGGGAGACAGCGCTTCTGTTGCAGAGACACTGGCCGTTCTCTCGTCATTATCCGAGATACCACTTGCCCAAAACTTGGCCGTAACGGGCTCTATGAACCAAAACGGTGTTGTTCAGCCCATAGGTGGCGTGAATGAAAAAATTGAAGGGTTCTATGAGGTTTGTAAACTTACTGGCAACTTGGAAGGTGCAGGTGTTGTCATCCCATCCAAGAACCTAAAAAACCTCGTTTTGGATGATGAGGTGGAGGACGCCATAAAAGAAGGCAAATTTAAACTTTATGCCATAGATACAATAGATGACGCCATAGAGATATTCACGGGTCTCAAGGCGGGAAAAAGGAAAGGCAACAGCTTCGAGAGTGGTGCGTTCCATTATTACGTGGATAAGAGACTTAAAAAGATCAACGACATGCTCAAAAAGGAATCGCAGGATTAGTATAGATGCTTAGGTTTCTCGACGCAGGTGAATCACATGGTAAGACACTTGTTGCCATAATAGACGGTTTCCCGGCCGGTTTAAAGATAGACGTGGATTTTATAAATAGGCAACTTTTATTAAGGCAATCGGGCTATGGCAGGGGAGGTAGGCAAAGGATAGAAAAAGACACGGTTGAGTTTTTAAGCGGTGTTAGATTTGGCGAGACTATAGGTTCTCCCATCGCAATGGCAATAAGAAATAAGGATTTTGATAATTGGAAAGACATAATGGACCCGTTTGCAGAATATTCTGAAAAGAAAAGGGTTACTCGCCCAAGACCGGGCCATGCTGACCTAACTGGTTATTTAAAGTTCGATCGAGAAGACATAAGGGACGTACTTGAACGATCCAGTGCCAGGGAAACAGCCATCAGAACGGCCGTTGGAGCACTTTGTGAATTGTTGCTTAGAGAAGTTGATGTGAGTTTTATCTCGTTTGTTGCAGCCATTGGTAAGGTTAGGGCAAGTATCGATGTTTGTGATAATTTGGAAGAGAAGATCTTGAATTCACCTGTATTTTGCCCTGATGAAAAGGCTTCAGATTTGATGATAGCCGAGATTGAGGATGCTAAAAGGAAGGGTGAGAGCTTAGGTGGTGTCGTTGAAGCTATAGCCAAAGGTGTTGTACCAGGTCTTGGGAGCTATGCTCAGTGGGATAGAAGACTCGATGCACGACTATCCTTTGGCATAATGGGCATACAGGCTGTTAAGGCTGTGGAGATAGGCGACGGTTTCGATAGTGCCTTTAAATTTGGTTCAGAGATTCATGATGAGATCTACTACGATAATGGCTACAAAAGGTACACAAACAGGGCTGGCGGCATAGAAGGTGGCATGTCAAACGGTGAGGATATAGTAGTTAAAGCATATATGAAGCCGATCCCCACACTGAAAAAAGGCCTTAGATCTGTGAATATTGAAACACACGAAAAAGAAATCTCACACTTTGAAAGAAGCGATGTTTGTGCCGTACCAGCTTTGAGTGTGGTTGTTAGGTCGGTTTTGGCGTTTGAGCTTGCACGTGCGTATTTGGAGAAATTTGGCTCTGATACTGTGGGTGAATTTGTAAAGAGGGTTAACGAATACAAAACCTATCTAAAAACAAAATGAACATAATCTTGGTGGGTTTCATGGGCTCTGGCAAAACGACAATTGCAAGGATATTAAGCCAAAGGCACAATATGCGCTTCTTGGATACGGATAAGTTGATAGAGAAAAAGGAACGTTTGACTATAAGCGAGATTTTCGATAAAAAAGGTGAGAGGTACTTTAGGGAACTTGAAAGGCAAGTAATAGACAATGAAATATCGTTCTGTGACAACTGCGTGATTGCAACGGGCGGTGGAATGCCGTGTTTCTTTGATAATATGGAAAAACTGAAAGAAAGGGGATGGGTAGTATTTCTTAATCTGCCATTTGAGGAGATATTGAAAAGGGTAAAGGATAACGATAAAAGACCGCTGTTTAAGGATCGACAAAAGGCCTATCAACTCTACAAAGAGAGGTTAAATTGCTACAAAAGGGCGCATTTCACCATTGAAGTTACAGATTCTAAAGAAGGGGTTGCGAAAAAAATAGAGGAGTTGGTTTTCTTGCAATGAAGGTGTCTATTAAGGATTTGGTTAACAGTATCAAGGATCGGTTGAGCTTTTCAAAGGTTGCAATGAGAATACTGAAATTGTTCGAGAGTGATGATCTAAGCTCGTATCAATTGGCAAAGGTAATTGCATTGGATCCGGTTTTAGCTGCCTATATTCTAAAGATCTCAAACTCAGCTTACTACAACTTTTCAGGAAAGGTAAAGACGCTATCCGATGCCATCACGCTCATTGGATTTGAGGAGATCAAGAAGATCGTTATTATGATAAGTGCAAAGAACGCATTTAAAGTGAGCGATGAGATAGACAAGATGTTATGGGAGCATTCGTTGGCCGTTGCTGTGGGATGCTCTGTAATTAATTCAATGGTCAAAATAACTGAGGAGGGCGAGGCTTATATTTCAGGCCTTTTGCACGACATAGGAAAAATCGTTTACAAAAAGAGCGAACTTGTCAACTACAAAGACATATTCAAAAAAGCCTACGACACAGGCGAGGAGATAAGGTATTTGGAAGAAAAGGAGTTTGGGTACAATCATGCGGATGTTGGTGGATACCTCTTGCAAAACTGGAACTTTGAGCAGGGTATTGTTGATGCGGTCTCCTTTCATCATTTGAACTTTACAATCAAAAAGACATCGGATTTCTTAAAGAAATCCGCTTTGGTTAACCTATCGGATTTTATCGTAAACAATATCATAGGTGTGGGCAAAAAAGAGACGATAAAGGATGTAGACACGATAAATAACTTAAACTCTTCAAGGCTAATAGGCTTTTACACCGACAACCCCATTGCTTTGGTTGAAGAGATACAGCAGAAATTCATGATTTTGGCGTCCACAATGGAAGAGGAGATATGAAAGTTTTGGTCACCGGCGCTACAGGGTTTGTTGGCATAAATGCGGTAAAGGGCTTGTTAAAAAAACACGACGTATGCGTGTTTGTGAGGAATATTGAGGCAGCTAAAAGGTATTTCGGAGAAAGGGTTAGTGTGGCTAATGGCGATGTTTTAGATGTTGAGAGCTTAAAAAAGGCCTTTGATAGGGGTTTCGATGCGGTAGTTCATATAGCAGGCGTCATTAGTGCTCATGATTTGGATAAACTTTACAATGTTAATAGATACGGCTCTAAAAATGTGGCCAAAGTTGCTTGCGAAGCGGGTATTAAAAACTTTGTTTATGTATCCTCACTCGCGGCAAGGGGACCTGATGGTTTCAAGGGACCTATTTCCCACTACGGCAACTCCAAACGCTTGGGTGAGCTTGAGATACTCAGCGTTTATGGATTTGAGGGTGTAAAGATTATCAGGCCACCTATCATCTTTGGTCCTTATGATAAAGGCACACTGCCGCTGTTTAAACTGGCAAAAAATGGTGTTGCACCTGTTATAGATAGAATCTATAGTTTTCTGTTCATTGACGACTTGGTTGAGATACTCAAAAGGCTCATTGAGTTTAAAACAAAAAGCACGAGGGTTTTTTATGCATCTTCCTTTACATCGCATTTCAAGGACTTAGCCGAGTGTTTGTTAAAGA
>WFQR01000110.1 GCA_015486955.1 Hippea sp.
CCTCAGGAGGAGCGTTGTTTACTAACTTTGGTTCGAAGTTAACGTAGAATATAAAGGTTTTTCTATTATAGACTATCTTTATTGCAAACCCTTTGCAACTTTTGTTGCTTTTGGTCTCGAGGAGTATTGTGTTGTTGGTTTGATTGAAGGTGTTTACGTCTATATTGCATGGATTTTCTCTCTTTGGATAGCAACCAAAAATTAACAGAACCAATAAAATATAGCTTAGTGCATTTTTTAAAAAACCCACTAAAACGCATCATCCTTAATTTTTTCAATTATATATAAATTTTTAATATAATGCAAGCTTTTTGCGTTGTCCTTGATTAGGGATTAAAGCAAACAGAATTCAAATATAGCCATGCGTGCAAAGACACCGTTTTCCACCTGCTTGGTTATTAGGCTTTTTGTGTAATTGTCCATGACCCATGAATCTAACTCCACGTTTCTGTTTACAGGTCCTGGGTGCATGATGTAGGCGTCTGGTAAATTTGATTTTTTTAAGCCAAAGAACCTGTTGTATTCCTTTAAAGACGGTATGTTTTGGCCACTTTTCCTTTCAAGCTGGATTCGTAAAAGCATGATAAAGTCTTTATCTTCCATTGCTTTGGTTAGATTTTTCTCTATCTTTACACCTTCGAGCCAATCGCTTTTTGGAAGCATCGTTTTTGGACCGTAGAAGCTCAGTTCCCAATTGAATAACTTGGCCATCCACATGTGGCTTTTAGCTACACGGCTATTTACGATGTCACCTATGATACAGATTTTTAAATTCTCCAATGTGCCTTTGGTTTCATACATAGTCGCTGCATCCAATAGGGCTTGGGATGGGTGTTCATTTGTTCCATCGCCTGCGTTTATGATTGGGATTGATGTAAACTCCGTTAAAAACTTTGGATAACCGGACTCGTAGTGCCTTATTACGAAGGCATCTGGATGCATGGCGGATAGATTAATAATTGTATCGTAGTCGGTTTCACCCTTTTTTAGGCTTGATTGATTGTAGTCTATGTTTATCACCTCAGCGCCCATGCGTTTTGCCGCCATTTCAAACGATGTTCTCGTGCGTGTGCTATTTTCAAAAAAGATGCTGATTATGGTTTTATTTTTCAAAATTCCCTCGAAACTCCTCTTACCGTTTTTGAAGTCTAAAGCACTTTGTATGATCCTTGTAGCATCCTCTTTGGTTAAATCACGAATACTAATTAAGTGTTTCATCTCACCTCACCTGTTTATATCTCTATGTACTATATCAACAGAGTACCCCTTTTTTCTTAAGAGTTCCCCAAAGAATTCGGCTATTGCTACGGACCTGTGTTTTCCACCCGTGCAACCAAATGCAATCGTTATATAGCTTTTGCCTTCCTTTAAATAAAGGGGCAGGATGTTGTCTAAAAATCCTTTAACGATCTCTATGAATTCCTTTGTTTGCTCTTGGTTTAGCACGAATTCGGAGGTTTTCTTATCCAAACCTGTTGTATCTTTTAGCTCTTCGACAAAAAATGGGTTTGGTATAAATCTCACATCAAAAACATTGTCAGCTTCGGGTGGTAGGCCGTACTTAAACCCAAAGGAAATGATTTGTACAAGCAGGGAATCCTTGTCCTTCCTGAACCTATTGAGTATTATTCTTCTAAGCTCATTAACGTTGATATCTGTAGTGTCAATAGTTATGTCTGCTAAATCCTTAACAGGCTCAAGCAGTTTTTGTTCTTCATCAATGGCCTTATCCAGTGGTAAGCCCTTTGTGATGCTCAGTGGATGGGCTCTTCGTGTCTGCTCAAATCTCTTTATAAGCGTTTTCTTGTCCGCCTCCAAAAAAACCAGTGTAAAGCCATTTCTTTGGTTCTTTATTAGATCCAATAGATCCACAATATTCGACTCAATGTTTGGATCTCTCGCATCACAAACTATAGCTAACTTGTTGATCTGATTGTTTGAAAACTCGATGATCTCTAAAAACTTTTTTAGAAACGAAACGGGAAGGTTGTCAACAGAAAAGAAGCCGCTATCTTCCAACGCAGCTAAGGCTGTGCTTTTTCCTGAACCAGATAGGCCACTGAGTAGAACTACTTCCATATCACGCCTTTTGTATGCTCTCTTCCTTTTCTTTTATAAGCTCCATGACTTC
The DNA here is from genome assembly GCA_015486955.1 of Hippea sp. GTDB lineage: Bacteria > Campylobacterota_A > Desulfurellia > Desulfurellales > Hippeaceae > Hippea. The sequence continues at coordinate 2,132 of WFQR01000110.1, forward strand.
ATCTTCGTTTTTGGCAGAGAGGATCTTCTCCTTTAACTGTTCGTCCTTGAATATTTTTGCCACTTTGGCCACAGCTTTCAAAAGTATTGATGGTTTTGCAGACGGTGCTAAAACAACAAAGAATATCCTTGTGGGCATATCGTCTAAAGAGCCAAAGTCTATGGGGTTTTTTGTGGTGAATAGTCCGCCTATTACCTTGTCCAACCTGTCTATTTTTGCATGGGGTAGGGCAAACTGCCCGCCTAAAGCAGTCGATCCAAACTTCTCCCTTGCCTTCAAATAGGAAAAGACATCTTCGGCATTTAGATTCATCTTATCTGCTATTCTTTCTGCCATCTTTTTCAAGCACTCATACTTTTCTTCACAATCTATGTTTAACCCAATTTCGTATATAAAGTTTGAAATCCTATAGTCTTTCATCTTGTCACAATATACCCATAATCGCCATTTTTCTTCCTATATATAACACATACCTTACCGTTTTCCGAGTTGTTGAATACAACAAAGTGTTTATCCTCTTCGTTCAGCTTCATAATTGCCTCTTCCACCGTTAGTGGTTTAGGTATGAACTCTTCTTCAACTATTATTGGCTCTCTTTCCGCTGCAGGTTGAACAGGTTCTCCTTGTTGCGCTGCTTTCCTTTTGGATTTGTACAGTTTGTCTTTGAATTTTTCTATTTGCTTCTCTAAGACTTCATATACAAGATCTATTGATGAGTAGAGATCCCTTGAGGATTCAGTTGCCTTTATTATTTCACCATCTATGTTGAGCTTCACATCGGCTATATGTCTGAACTTTTCTACACTCAAGACGACATCCGCCGTTACATTGGCGTCTATTTTCCTCTCCAGCCTACCTATCTTTTTCTCCACGTAATCCTTAATCGACTTTGTTAACTCCGTGTTTTTTGCACTGATTGTTATTTTCATAAAAACCTCCCCAATTTAGTTATGGTTGTGTTCGTGATCGCACACCTCTTTATATGTAACGTCTAATTGGTTGTTAATGAAATCCTCGACCAACTTCCTTGCTTTGTCAGGCACTACATTCGTTATTACCCTTATGCCAAGATTCTCAAACATATCTTTGGCTTTTGGCCCTATGCCTGCAACAATAACTACGTCAGCCCCTTTGCTTTTTACCCACTGGGGAAAGCTGCCCTCATAGTGATCTGGAGCTGGTTCTATCTCCACTGCAAGCACCTTACCGTCTTCAATCTCGAAAAAGCCAAATTTTTCTGCATGACCAAAGTGTTCTGAAAGCATATCACCTTCCATAGGAACCGCTACCCTTATCATACCCTTTAACTACCTCCCGAAAAACCTTTCTTTCCAATAATCGACGTAACTTTCCGTCTTCCTTTTTATCGAGTACTCTTTTTCCATTTCTTCCATCTCTTCTTCTGATACTGTGTAGAATTTTGCATTTTCAATGTCAAAGTCCTTTTTTGTCAGTATCATGTAGGCCGTGTTTATGTCTTTAAAAATATCCTCTGTATTTTTGTTTATGTCAGGGTGATACTTTTTTGCCAGTTTTAAGTAGTTATTTTTTATGATCCACTCAGGGTCATTTTCGTCTACATCCAAAATTTTCCTTGCCACAATTTCGTGTCTTCTTATCTTTGAAAATCTATCTTGGAAGGAAAAATCGTAGATCATACGTATACGATCTCCCTTGGGTATTTTGTTAAAGATTCAACACCGTCCTTTTTAACCAAATACGTGTTTTCAATTCCCACAGCGCCCTTGCCTTTAAAAGCCACCTTTGGCTCAAAAGCGAAAACCATACCCTCTTTTAACTCGAAATCCAACCCCTTTGCTATAAATGGGTATTCGTCCACTTCCAACCCAACACCGTGACCGATAAATGGTACCTGATTGCCCTTCGCACCCATGAAATTATCTTCGTAGCCTCTATTTTTAGCCATTTCTATGCAGTGTTCGTATATCTCAAGCGTCGATGCACCCTCTCTTGCATTCTCTTCCAAGTAGTTCATCACCTCACAACAAAAATCATAAGCTTTTTCGAACTCTTTATCAAGTTTTCCAGATACAAACACGCGTGTTTCGTCTGTTAAATAACCATCGTAATTGCCCAAAAAATCCACTATAACGGGCGTGTTTTCTTCTATCTTGTAATTGGATGCACCGTCAGGGAAGTTAGGTGATAGTCCGTATCCCGTTGTTGGTTTTAACAATCCGTTGGGATAGGCACTTCTGAAGCCACTGTGCACATGACCCATTAGCATCTCACCGTTGAAGCCGCGCATTCGACACCTGCCGAGATGTCCCCTTTTTCTCGCTCTAAACTCTAATTCCGCGCTGATCTCTATTTCTTTTTTACCCACCCTAACCAATTCTTTTGCATCTTCCATTGTACAATCAAGAATCCTTGCAGACTGCCTAAGCTTTTCTATCTCAAATTTACTCTTGATTGCCCTTTGGGAGCGTATTATGCCTGAAACATCAACAAACGTTGCATCCTTGAACGTCTTCTTTAGCCTAAAATACATATCGAGTGGAAGGACATCTGTTTCTATGCCGATTGTTAAATACTTTATGTCCCTTTCTGAAAGTATCTCTGGTAATTTGCTTATGCCTTGTGTTTGTAATAGGCTTTCTTTATCAATAGGTGTTTCTTCTTTTGCCCTTTCATACCCTTTTCTTATTGCAAAAACCACCTTTCCTGTATTGGATATTGCCAAAACCCCTGATGGCATAGTACCGCTAAAGTAAAATACGTCGGTATTCTGCATAATCAGGGCAACGTCTATACCGTTTCTTGAAAGGGCTTGTGAGAGTTTCTTTATCCTTGATTCTATCTCTTTTTTCATGAGAACCTCCAAAGCGGTTTTCTTTTGATTATACATAGAAAGATAAACAATTCAAAAACTATTTGACTGATCAGACGCAATAAGTAAATTTGAGGTATGGCTAAGAAGCTTTATGTGTGCAAAAACTGTGGCGCACGTTTTGGTAAGTGGTATGGTCGGTGTCCAAACTGCGGTGAATGGGGTACCATCGAGGAAATAGCAGAGGGAAAGAAGCCTAAAACGACCACGAAGGTCTTAAAACCCGTAAGGCTTTCAGAGATCGATACGGGCAAGGATATAGTAAAGTTAGGTGGCGAGTTCTCTGATTTTTTTTCAAGGGAGATACCGAAGGGTGGTGTGTATTTGATCTCTGGAACGCCGGGCATAGGGAAATCCACCCTGCTGTTACAGTTGGCCTCTGATTTGTTCAAATCTGGCTCTCGCGTGGTGTATATCTCATCTGAAGAGTCTTTGGGACAAATTGCAGAGCGGGCAAAGAGGCTAAAGGTTGCTGAAGTTGAGGCAATCTCTGAGGGAAAACTTGAGAATATACTTTCCTTTTTGGAATTTGAGAATTTGAACTGTGCTATCCTTGATTCAATACACACGACCTTTAGCGACGAAATCGATTACGTGCCGGGCGGTATACAACAGGTAAAGTATTGTGCGGAAAAACTCATTGATATTGCAAAATCCAAAGGTATTACCCTTTTTATCGTTGCTCATATAACGAAGTCTGGAGCTATAGCGGGGCCTAAAACACTGGAACACATGGTTGATGCTGTGCTCCTCATGGAGGGTGATAGAAATACCAGTTTGAGGATTGTTAAATTTACGAAGAATCGGTTTGGTTCTACGGATGAGGCGCTAATTTTGGAGATGACCAAAGATGGATTGAAAAGGGTTAAAGATCCGACATTGAAATTCTTGGAAAGAAGGGAGTTTACAGACGGTATATGCTACGGTGCAACCATTGAGGGGAGCTATCCAATTGTACTGGAGATTCAGGCGCTTTGTGTACAGACACCACTTGCCATACCGCGCAGGGTAAGTGTGGGTTTTGATATAAACAGGTTGAACATGTTACTTGCCGTGTTGGAAAAGAAATTAGGTTTACCGTTTTTTAAATATGATGTCTATGTCAATATTGCAGGCGGTGTAAGGGCATCTTCGACGGCCATTGATGCGGCTGTTGTTTCTGCTATAATCTCATCACTGAAGAAGAGTGCGTTGAAAAACGATACCGTTGCGTTTTCAGAGGTTGACTTAACTGGCAGGTTAAGGCTTTTTGAAAGGGAAAAGAGAGCCGTTAAAAAGCTTGAGGATTTGGGTTTTAATGTAATTTCTGCTTTGAATGTTAAGGATGTTAAACAACTTTACGAAAGCATTTGATATTTGGTAGGATTGAGGCATGAGAAGGCATTTTTTTATCGCTGGTCCTTGTGTTATTGAATCGGAAGCATTGGTTTTGCAAACGGCTGAGTTTTTAAAAAAATTGTCCGAAAGGTATGGCGTAGAGATAATCTTCAAATCCTCATTTGACAAAGCAAATAGGACATCTATTAGTTCCTTTAGAGGGCCTGGCTTGGAAGAGGGTCTTAAGATTTTGGGTAAAGTAAAAGAGCAATTTGGCATGACAATAACAACGGATATACACCTTCCCGATCAAGCTGAACCTGTGGCGCAAGTTGTGGACATCCTACAGATACCGGCGTTTTTGTGCAGGCAGACGGACTTGGTTGTAGAGGCTGCCAAGACAAAGAAGGTTGTCAACATAAAAAAGGGCCAATTCATGGCGCCGTGGGATATGAGATACATAGTGGAAAAGGCAAGGGCTTTTGGAAATGATAATGTTTGGCTCACGGAGAGGGGAACGACCTTTGGGTACAACAACCTCGTTGTGGATTTCCGCTCTTTGAGGATAATGAAGGAGTTCTCAAAGGCCATTATTTATGATGTTACACACTCCATGCAGATACCCTCTTCTGGCGGGAAAAGCGGTGGGACAAGGCAATTTGCCAAGTGGTTGGCTTTTGCAGCCGCAAGTGTGAGTGTTGATGGCCTATTTTTAGAGGTTCATCCAGAGCCTGAAAATGCTAAATCCGATGCCGCTGTGATGCTTTCATTGAAAGAGTTTGAGGATATTGTACCTGTTATTTTAGAACATTGGGAAATTACCGATAGATATGAAGAAAATTCATAGATACATCGCAAAAAACTTCATTGTAACCTTTTTCATCGTTCTTTTGTTTACCGTTCTTTTGTTTATTCTTTCGGATTTTTTCTCACGTTTAGGAACTATACTTAAGTCATCTGTCCCTCTGAAGTATGTGATTGAGTACTACATTTTTTACACACCCTTTGTCATCTATTTCAGTTTGCCATTCATCTACGGTCTGTCAACGGTTATTAGCTTGGGCTATCTGTCTTTTAGGAATGAGATCATTGTAATGCGATCGAGTGGCTTAAGTATCTTTAGGATCTCACTACCCGTTTTTATTTTTTCCATTTTTGTGGCTCTGTTTATGTTTTGGGGTAAGGAAAATTTTGTAAATTACGGTCTCGATAGGGCAAATTTTATTAAAAACCGTTACTTCGAAGGTCAAGGATTAAAGTCTGAATGGCTGGAAGTGGGAAATGTGTTCATTAAGGCAAAAGACATCGATGAAAAGGATAAAACCCTTTACGGTGTTGAGGCTGTTTATGTAAAGAAGGATTTTTCTGGCATAGAAAGGATTTTGATGTGCAAAAAAGCGGCTTTTAAAAAGAAAAAGGTCGTTTTCTTTAACGGTTATTTCAAAGATTTTCCATTTACGGAGAAGCACTTATTTAGCAAGATAGAGATTGAAACGAACAAACCGTTTGTTTCACTCGTTTCTGAATCCAAATTAAGAGAACCGTATCTAAAAGATATGCTCAAGAGATTAAAAAAGGGTGTGGATAAGGATTACTACTTGTCTTTGGTGCTCTTTAGGTTCTTGTATCCTTTATCGTGCGTTGTTTTATCCCTTCTGGCGCTTGTGTTTGTTTTGAAGATAACGCCCAGAAAGAGTGGCTTTATCGGAAATGTCTTTCTAAGCGGCGTAGTGTTTTTATCATACATTGCAAGTTTTCAAGTTGTAATCAGTATGGGAAAGTATTCGATGATCAATCCCGCGCTTTCCATATTGATTTTTATGCTTTTCTGGATAGCTGTTTCTTTGTATAATCTCTTGAAATTGGGCATTTGAGGTGTGTATGGAAGCAGAACCGAAGTACATATATTTAATCTCGGATGGAACGGGTGAGACGGCGTCTAAAATAGCGCGTGCATTTTTGGTTCAGTTTAGATACCCGAACGTGGTTGAGAGGAAATTTATAGAGATAAGGGAAAAAGAGCAGATTGATGAAATTGTTGAGAAGGCAAAGTACGAAAAACCGCTTGTTATAAGCACGATTGCCGATAAGAACTTGAGGGATTATGCCAATGAACGGTTCAAAGAAAACAACATAATGGTTTTGGATCTGTTTGGTTACTATATTGACAAGTTTGAGAAGTTCTTTGGACAGAAAGCAAGAAATATATCGGGTTTGCTGCACAAGATCAGTGATCAGTACTTTGAAAAGGTTAAAGCCATTGAGTACACCGTTGAGCACGATGATAATAGGAGTACGAGGCATTTGGATGAGGCGGACATCATACTTGTAGGTTTATCGAGAACAAGTAAAACGCCGTTGAGCATTTACCTTGCGCAAGAGGGTGGCTATAAGGTGGCAAATTTTGCTATAGTGAAAGGTGAAAAGCTGCCTGATGCATTGTTTAAAGTGGATCAAAACAAAATCGTGGGCTTGACAATTGACCCCATGAGGTTATACGAAATAAGGAAGCAAAGGGCTAAAAAGCTGGGTATAGAGAATTCTTCTTATGCTTCTTTGAGTAAGATCTATGAAGAGGTTGAATATGCAAATTCAATATTTAGGCAGCATCCACAATGGCTTGTGATTGATGTAACAAATAGATCTGTTGAGGAGTCTGCGAGTGAGATTGTTTCAAAACTGTTTGGAAAAAAATTATGAGGAGGTTTGTTGATGAATGAAATATCTACTGTTTCTTTGGTGGTGATAGCAGCGGTCTATGTGATTATTGGTTTGGGTGTGTTGGTTGGCATTGTTGTTTTGATCAAGATGTACTCAAATATTAAGGGAAAACTGGAACAGCTGGAAAAACAGATAGAGCCGTATCAGTCTAAAATCGACTTTGTGTTGTATAAGACGCAACAGGTTGTTGAAATAGCGGAGCAGCTCGCAAAGGATGCCAAAGAACTCTCTGAAGATGTGAAAACCACAGCCAAAGAGGTATTGGACAAAACGAAGGATACAACATTTGAAGTCATGGATAAAACGAAGGAATCCGTTGTTGAGGTTAATTCGCTTGTGGTGAATACAAAGAAGAGGATTGAGAACCATACAAGCTATCTGTTCGATAGGGTTAAAGCGCTGGAAGAGAAGTTGGACGATGTATACGCTTTTCTTGTGGGTATATCAAAGGTTATGTCGAAATTAATTAGAAGGGAGGATTAAATATGAAAAAAGCCTTTTTGATAGGCTTGGGTGTGATTGGATTGGGTATCGCAGCATATTTTGTTGCAAAGGAGTATATTGATTCCGAAAAGATTGATTCATTTAAAGAGAAGTTTCCGAAGGTTGAGCTCGATAGGATTAAACAGTTGCTTGAGCAGAGGGAAGAGATTGAAGAAAAGATTACGTCCCTTGCCACAACAATAACAGACTTGGCTAAGGAGTTAGCTGAGAAGGGATCTGAGTACGCACAGGAGAAAAAACAGACGCTGTTGAACATGATTGAAGAGGCAAAGAGAGCTATAGCGGAGGAAAGGGAAAAGTTAAAGGGCATTAGAGAACGCTTGGATAATGTGGATGAAGAGGTAGTGTAGTTTGGACAACACGCATCACTCTGGCATTTTAGAGTACATAATATTCCTGATTTTTTTGGGAATTGCTGTTTATCTCTTATTTTTTAAACTTACATTTGTAACCATTGTAGTGTTTTTGTCCTACTTGATTTCTGAAATCTCTTATCCCTTTGAGAATATGTTTAAAAAATTTCTGCCCCGTTGGTTAACGGGGCTTTTTGTTTTGAGCTTCGTTATGGGTAGTATGGTTTTGATTTTCATCATTGCCGTGCCGGCGCTTATCAATCAGCTCTCCGGTTTAGAAAAGCAAATTCCCATATTTATAAATGGGGTTAATAGAGAACTCAATGCATTGTATGACTATATAGGATCAAAGTTCGGTCATAGTAAGGAAGTTTACACGATCACATCTACTGCTTTGGCATCTTTGAAGAGTTACCTTGTTTCCTTTGCCGTGAATAGTTTGACAGGCCTTTTAAAAGGCGTATCGGCACTTTTTGCGTTTTTGCTCATTCCCATCATATCGTTTTTTATGATCCTTTATAGGGAAAGGTACAAATCTGTCATTCACAGTGTAATCTTAACCATTCTGGGTGAGGATTATCTCATTGTGTTTAGGGATATACATAGCGTCATTATAAGCTACATCGTGGGCTTGTTGATCTTGATGGTTGTTGTCTCTGCCTTGAGTGTAGCCGGGCTTTATATTGTTGGTATAGACTATGCCTTGCTTTTTGGTGTATTTGGTGGAGTGATGTATATTATTCCATACATTGGTGCTTTTTTGAGCTTCATTCCGCCATTGATCGTGGCTTTTGTTGTTCACCACAGCTTGATAATGGGTATAGAGGTTTTGAGTGTTTTGTTGTTTATCCACTTTATCTCTGGAAACATAATTGCCCCTTACATTTATTCAAAACAGCTTGAGTTGGATCCTTTGGCTGTGTTGCTTGCCATACTGTTTTTCGGTAAACTTTTGGGGGTATGGGGTGTGATTTTGTCTGTGCCGCTTTTGGGGATTATTGTCGTAAGCTACGATAAGCTTGTCCCTATACTTTCAAAGAGGAGAGAGGTCTAATGGATTACAAAGCATCCGGTGTGGATATAGATAAAGGGAATAGGTTTGCCCAGCGTATAAAGGAAATGGTTAAAATACTTCCGCAGAACGGTGTTATTTCATCCATTGGTGGTTTTGGTGCGCTTGTTGGTTTGAATGATTTGGGCTGTGATCTTGTTCTGTCATCTTCAACAGACGGCGTTGGAACAAAGTTGCTTGTGGCACAGATGGCGGGCAAGCACGATACTGTGGGCATAGACCTTGTTGCAATGAACGTTAACGATATCATAACTACAGGAACAGACCCTTACTTTTTCTTGGATTACATCTCATACAGCGACGTTGAGGATTGTGTGCTTGAGGATGTTGTTAAGGGTATAGTGAAAGGTTTAGAACTTTCCGAATGTGCTTTGGTTGGTGGTGAGACGGCGCAGATGCCGGGTGTTTACAAAAAAGGTGAGTACGACCTTGCAGGTTTCTGCGTGGGAATTGGGAAAAAGAACGATATTTTACCCAAACCTTTAAAAGAGGGGATGGTACTTTTGGGTTTTGCCTCAAGTGGATTTCACTCCAATGGCTATTCCCTTTTAAGAAAGGTTTTTTTTGACATAAATGGCTACGATTTGGACAGATTGTTCTGTGGAAGACCGTTGGGTGAGGTTTTGCTTGAGCCCACGCGTATATACGTTAAGCTGTTCAAAAAGATAAAACCCTTTGTCAATGCTTTGGTCCACATTACGGGCGGCGGATTTTACGATAACATCCCGAGGGTTTTGAATGGTGAATTTGACGCCATTGTGGAAAAGAAGATGTTGCCAGAGATGGATATATTCAGAGCCTTCCAAGAACTTGGAAATGTTGATGAGAAGGAAATGTTTAGGACTTTCAATATGGGTGTGGGTATGGTTGCAATCTGTGATGAAAAGGGAAAAGATAACATCAGGGAACTTGCTGAAGATGAGGGTATAAAGACCTATGAGATGGGTTATTTAAAGAAGGGTAGCGGGAGGGTTGTAATTGTATAGATTGGCTGTTTTGCTCTCGGGAAGGGGATCGAATTTTGAGGCAATTTTGAATGCCATAAAAAATGGATATATAAAAAACGGAAAGATCGTTGTTGTTATTAGCAATAATAAAGAAGCGAGGGGTTTAAAGGTAGCAAAAGACAACGGTTTGGATGCGATCTTTGTTGATCCTAAAGGTAAGGACAGGGAAACTTACGATAGGGAGATTGTTGAGATATTGAAAAAATACGATGTAGATTACGTTCTGCTTGCCGGTTATATGAGAATACTGTCTGGATACTTTGTTAATAGTTTTAAAAACAGGATCTTAAACATCCATCCTGCGCTTTTGCCTTCGTTTAAGGGGTTACACGCTCAAAGGCAGGCCATTGAGAAGGGCGTGAGATTTTCCGGTGCGACGGTTCACTTTGTTACGGAGAACTTGGACGACGGGCCCATAATCGTTCAATCGGTTGTTCCGGTTTATGATAGTGATGATGAGGACAGTTTGAGTGAAAGGATATTGAAGACGGAGCATAAAATCTACCCGTTGGCCGTTAAATTGTTGACAGAAGATAGGCTAAAAATCAATAATGGTAGAGTTTTAGTTGACTGGGATGAGGCGGATGATTTTTATGTGACGAATCCTAAAGTCGGAGGAGAAGATGGAGTATGAAGCCGTAATAGGTTTAGAGGTTCACATACAGCTTTTAACGAAAACAAAGATCTTTTGCAGTTGCTCAACGGATTTTGGCGCTCCACCCAATACGCATGTGTGCCCTGTGTGTATGGGTATGCCGGGTGTTTTGCCCGTTTTGAATAAGAAGGTTGTTGAGTATGCAATAAAGTTGGGCCTTGCTTTGGGTTGTAAGATAAACAAGTTTTCAAGGTTTGCAAGGAAGAATTACTTTTATCCAGATTTACCCAAAGGTTATCAGATTTCCCAGTATGAATTACCCATACTTGAAGGTGGCGGTGTAGAGATTTACGTTGATGGTGAATACAAAAAGATAGCCCTTGAACGCATACATATGGAAGAGGACGCAGGTAAAACCATACATAGGCCAGATGGCAGTTACGTGGATTTCAATAGGGCCGGTGTGCCTTTGCTTGAGATAGTTTCAAAGCCTGTTATGCATACGCCAGAAGAAGCCGGTGAATACTTAAGATCCTTGAGGAGAATTGTGCGTTACTTGGGTATATGCGACGGCAATATGGAAGAGGGATCTTTAAGGTGTGATGCCAATGTCTCTGTTAGACCCAAGGGCGAGACAAAGTTGGGCACAAAAACAGAGCTTAAGAATATGAACTCATTTAGGCATGTGGAAAAGGCGTTGGAATATGAGATAGAAAGGCAAATAGAGGTTTTGGAAGAGGGTGGAAAGGTAGAGCAGCAAACGAGGTTATGGGATGAGAAGCAGGGTGTTACAAAGCCCATGAGGTCAAAAGAGGAGTCATTTGAATACAGGTACTTCCCCGATCCGGACCTTGTGCCTTTGATAATTGACGATGAATGGATTGAGAGGGTAAAAAGCGAGATACCAGAGCTTCCAAGACAGAAGCTTGAGCGATTTGTTAAGGAATATGGCATAAAGGAAGAGGATGCACGGGTTTTGACAGAAGAGAGAACGCTGGCTGATTATTTTGAAGAGGCGGCTAAAGGTTACAAGGAGCCACAGACCATAGCCAACTGGATTTTGTCCGAACTGTTGGGCTATCTGAATAAAGAAAATAAGGAGATTGAAGATACACCCATTAAGCCCAAACAGATTAGGGAGCTTGTTGAACTTGTGGATAGCGGGACAATCAGTGGCAAGATTGCAAAAAGTGTGTTTAAGGAGATGTATCAAACGGGCAAAAACCCAAAGAAGATAGTTGAAGAGAAGGGGCTTGTTCAGATAACGGATAGATCGGCTTTAGAGAAGATAGTAGATGAGATCATTGAAAAGAACCCTAAAGCTGTGGAGCAGTATAGATCGGGTAAAAAGAATACAATAGGATTCTTTGTGGGCCAAGTGATGAAGGCAACGAAGGGAAGGGCTAATCCTAAATTGGTCAATGAAATTTTGAGTGAAAAGCTGGAGGAAAAATGAGAAAGGTAATTAGAAATGCGTATGTTATATCGCCTTCGAATAACTTTGAGGGCTTTGCGGATATCTCCATTGTTGACGGTTTTATTGAGATGATTGGTGATGTTAATGGGGTTGAGATTGATGAGGAAATTGATGCAACAGGGCTCATAGCTACACCGGGTTTTGTCGATATACACGCCCATTTGAGGGATCCGGGTTTTACGCACAAGGAGACGATAGAAACGGGATTAAAAGCTGCTGTTAAAGGTGGTTTTACTACCGTTTGTTGTATGCCCAACACAAATCCCACAATAGACAACGTTCAAACCGTTGAATACATAAAGAGAAAGGCAGAGAGGGTTGGCATTTGCGATCTATATCCCATTGGTACGATCACAAAGGGCGAGAAAGGTGAAGAGTTGTCCGATATGAGGACTTTGAAAGAGGCTGGTTGTGTGGCTTTCTCCGACGATGGAAGACCAGTGATGAACGCTGAGATCTTAAGAAAGGCACTGATTTATGCTGAAGACCTAAACGTGCCACTGAGTTTACATGAAGAGGATTTAAACATCAGTGGAGATGGCGTTGTCAATGATGGCAAAATTGCCTTTGAGCTCGGTTTAAAGGGCATTCCCAATGTTTCTGAGTCAAGTATCATTGCAAGGGATGTGGAGATAGCTAAAAGCACAAAAGCCCATTTACACATATGCCACGTAAGTACAAAGGAAGCAATAGAAGTGTTAAAAAAGGCTAAAATGGACAATGTGAATGTAACCTTTGAGGTAACACCCCATCACCTCTCTTTGACGGACGAAGAGATTAAGGGTTATAATACATTTGCCAAAGTCAATCCACCTTTAAGGTCTGAAGATGACTTAAAAGCCGTACATGCTGCATTTTCTTCTGGTTTTGTTGATGCAATAGCAACGGATCATGCTCCCCATGATGAGGAATCTAAAAGATGCACAATGCAGAAAGCAGCTTTTGGCATCAGTGGCTTTGAGACGGCATTTGCAGTGGTTAATACCTACCTTGTAGAAACGGGTATTATAGGTTTGGCTGAGGCAATTTCTTTGATGACCATGAAACCTGCAAAGGTATTCAATTTAAATGCTGGAACGCTTAATGAAGGGCAACCTGCAAATGTTGTTCTTTTGGATAAAAAGGCTGAATGGGTTGTGGATAGGTTTTCATTTGTTTCCAAAGGCAAGAATACGCCGTTTCACGGTAAGAAGCTAAAGGGAAAGGTTGTAAAAACGTTCTATAGGGGCAATCTGGTTTATTCGGAAGGGGAGTAAGATGGTGTTTTTTAGAAAAAAAAAGAAAAAGGAAAAGAAATGGATACAGTGTAAGAAGTGCAACGAGACGTTTTATGTCGAGGAGTTACAGCAGAATTTCTGGGTTTGTCCAAACTGTGGTAACTACTTTAGAATTTCTGCATACGACAGGATAAAGATAACAGTGGATGAGGGTAGTTTTAAGGAGTTTGATACGCGTATAACGACGAAGGATCCGTTGAAATTTGTGGATTTAAAGCCTTACAAGGATAGACTGAAAGAGGCCATTGAGAAGACAGGCTCAAAAGAGGCGGTGGTTAACGGTGTATGTACAATAGACGGTGAGCCATGTGTTCTAAGTGTTATGGACTTTTCATTTTTGGGTGGGTCCATGGGGTATGCTACAGGCGAGAAGATCATCAGGGCTATAGAGAAGGCCATGAAGTTGAAGATTGGCCTTGTCATTATTTCAGCCTCTGGCGGTGCGAGGATGCAGGAGGGAATTTTGTCGTTAATGCAGATGGAGAGGGTTTCCGCCGCTTTGAGCTTGTTGGGTAAACAGGGTTTGCCATATATATCCGTTTTGACAGACCCCACAACGGGTGGTGTGGCTGCAAGCTTTGCCATGTTAGGAGATGTTATTTTGGCAGAGCCTAACGCCTTAATCGGTTTTGCTGGACCGAGGGTTATTGAACAGACAATTGGTAAAGGCTTACCCGAAGGATTTCAGAGATCTGAATTTTTACTTGAGAAGGGATTTATAGACGTTATTGTTGAAAGAAAGGAGCTTCCCAAGTACATAGGTAAATTCTTGCGTTACTTTTCAAATAATGTGAAAAAGAAGTAGAATGGATGATGACGATAAACTCTCTGTTTATAGGGTACTTGAGCCAAAGGGCGTAGAACCTATAAGGCAATTCAAAAAGGAGAAAAGACAGAGAAAGAGAGAGTACAAGGAAAAGAAAAAATACACAGCACCAAAAGAGGATTTTAAAGAGGACTTTTTAAGGCATTTTAAGCTTGATAAAGAAAGATTCTCGGTTAACTTAATAAAATCGGAAGGCAGATGGATAGTTGAGGTGTGTAACAAAAGAACGAAAAGGTGTGTGTATCACGATTACGATGTGGTGTGCGATCTTATGGATAGGATATGTAAACTGCCCGATAGTATGATTGGCTATAACATAAACGTGGAGGCTTGAGGTGGAGAAGGTTCTAATAACGAGAGGGATACCGAAGAACGGTTTGGAGATACTGAAAGGGAAGTTTGAAATTGTTATTAATAATGAGAACAGGAATTTGAACAGGGATGAGATATTGGAGCTTTCAAAAGACGTTTTCGGTATTGTGAGTATGGTTTCAGATAGAATTGACAGTGAAGTTATAGAAAATGCCAAGAATTTGAAAATAATCGCCAATTACGGCGTTGGAATAAATAACGTCGATATAGATGCTGCGACAAAGAGGGGTATCTTCTTTACCAATACGCCTGATGTTTTAACGCAGGCCACGGCCGAGCTGGGCTTTAGTTTGCTTATGGCATGCGCAAGGCATATACCGCAAGCAGATGAATTTACAAGGAGCGGTAAGTTCAGTGGCTTTGACCCCGTGCTTTTCTTGGGTAAGGAACTTTATGGTTCAACGTTGGGTATAATTGGCATGGGCAGGATTGGTTCAAGTATTGCACGGATGGCGAGGTATGGTTTTAATATGAATGTGCTATACTTTAATAGAGGAAGATCAGACAAGGAAAAGTTGGTTGATGCAAAAAGGGTTGAACTTGATGAACTCCTTAAAAATAGTGATGCAATAATTGTTTGTGCGCCGCTAAATGAAGAAAGTAGACATCTGATAGACAAAAGGGCTTTTGACTTAATGAAAGACGATGCGATATTTGTTAATATAGGTAGGGGAGAAATAGTTGATACGGAAGCGTTGATTAATAAGGCAAAGTCGTCGCCTGAATTTGTAGTGGGCTTGGATGTTTACGAGAATGAGCCGAATTTTGATAAAAGGCTGTTGGAGCTTGAAAATTGTGTGTTGTTGCCGCATATAGGCTCTGCGACAAAGAAGGCACGAATGAAAATGGCAGAGATCACGTGCATGAATATATTGAAGGTGAAAAACGGCGAGTGCCCCGACTTTGTTGTTAACGGAGGAGAGCTATGCCGTGCAAGAGACTAAGGGTAACTGGTGTTGTGCAAGGTGTTGGATATAGGGCATGGGCTAAGAGGCTTGCGGGTATGTTAGGTGTCAAAGGGTACGTGAGGAATATGCCCGATGGTTCTGTTGAGATGGTTGTCTGTGCAGATGAAAAAATTATTACTGTTATGATAAATGCAGCAAAGAAGGGTCCTGCAGCGAGCGTTGTAAAAAATGTTGAGGTGTTTGATACGGATTTTAAACCGGAAAAAGAGGAGTTTGAGATATGGATATGAAAAAAAGGAAAAAAACAGAGGAGTTCTTGCAATACGGTATAGAAAACTTCTTGAAAAATAGGTTTGGTAAGGCAAAGACGTTTTTTTCTTTGGTTCTATCGGATGAACCGGATAACAAGGTGGCCAAATTTGGTTTGATGTGCATCGATGCCATTGAGGATGGCTTGACAGAAGCCAAAGACATGTTCAGTGTTTTTGTTTTTGCTAACGAGGATCAACAAAAGGCCATAATGGAGATATTCGAAAACTACAGCAATGCACCGTTTGGCGGCGCCACTGATCAGGACTACTTATACGACATATTATCCTTATACAACGTTAAAGCCACAAGTTTAGGTGATGATCTTTATCTTTCCAAAATTGAGCCAGACAACAGCAGGGGCGTTAATACAAACATGCTTCTCGGCAAGGTTTATGAAAAGATGGGGGATTACTCAAAAGCAATCGATTATTTGGCTAAAGCTGTGAAGATGAAGCCATTTGATGATGCGTTAAGAAAAGAACTAATAGAGGTTGTTAAAAAGAACAAAGCCAATGAATAGGGTTCTGGAAGCCATAAAGGATGCCGTGCATATTGAAGCTGAAAGCGTAAAGGATTTGGAAAAAAGGATCGACGAACATTTCCTTAAGGCTGTGGAGCTTATCGATAGTTGCAAGGGTAGGGTGATCTTTTCTGGCATGGGTAAATCGGGTCTCGTCGGCAAAAAGATATCTTCAACGTTCTCAAGTATCGGTATAGCTTCGATGTTTGTCCATCCGGCTGAGGCTGCGCACGGCGATCTTGGTATGATCAGGCGTGAGGATGTTGCTGTGCTGCTTTCAAATTCTGGATCAACGCCCGAAATTCTGTTTTTACTCCCCATTTTAAAGCGCTTTAACATACCGATAATATCTATTGTTGGTAACGTAAATTCGGAGTTAGCAAAACGCAGCGATATTGTATTAGATGCATCTGTTAAAAGGGAGGCTACGTCGGTTAGGCTTGTACCAACGAGTTCAACAACTGTTGCACTCGTGATCGGTGATGCTTTAGCTGCGGGCTTGATAGTGAAGAGGGATTTCAAAGAGGAGGACTTTGCCCTTCTGCATCCGGGCGGTGCTATAGGTAAAAAACTCCTTGTTAGGGTAGAGGACCTCATGCATGTGGGTGAAGAGATGCCCGTTGTTAGAGAGGATGATAGCTTTAACGATCTTGTCTATGAGATATCCTCAAAGCGTCTTGGTATGACAACGGTTGTGGACAGAAACGGTCTGTTGGTGGGCGTTATCACGGATGGGGATTTGAGAAGGGCAATAGAGAGGTTCTCATCGCATTTGTTTGATATCAAAGCAAGGGATATAATGACCAAGAACCCTAAAACGATAGATAGGGCTTCACTTGCGGCAAAGGCGGCGGCAATAATGGAGAAGCACTCCATAACAAGCTTGATCGTTGTTGAAAACGAAAGAAAAATAATAGGTGTTATTCATCTGCACGATATTTTGAAAGCGGGCGTGTTGTGATGGATATAAAGCTCATCGTGATGGATGTGGACGGCGTATTGACGGACGGAAGGATTATATTGGACGATAACGGAGTGGAATACAAGTTCTTTGACGTTAAGGATGGTCATATATTCCACATTGTTCGTGATTTCGGCATTAAGATTGCCCTTGTTTCAGGTAGGTATTCGAAGGTGACAGAGATCAGGGCACGCCAATTGGGTGTCGATGATTTGTACCAGGATCAGCATGTAAAGATCGATGCCTTTAATGCCCTAAAAGATAAATACGGCTTGTCCAATGAAAGTATAGCCTACATAGGTGACGATCTAATTGATATTCCACCCATGATACTCTCCGGCTTTTCTGCATGCCCTAAAGACGCCCATGAAGAGGTAAAGAAGGTGTCCGATTATGTGTCTGAGTTTTACGGTGGTCGTGGAGCAGTGAGGGATATTGTTGAGGAGATATTGAAAAGGCAGGGCTTGTGGGAAAGGGTTTTGGAGAAGTATCTGCTTTTGGATCGATATGGTAAATTTTAAGCGCGCGACCCAACTTTTGGGTGTCTTTTCCTTTTTTTTATTGCTTGGTATCTTTGCCTTTCTTTTTTTTGGTTTTGTTGAAAAGGAGAGTTTGCCTGTAGGTCATGTGCATTTTTCTGTTAAGGAAAAGGCCCATTCATTGGATATTTGGCGATTTTCAGGCGCCAATAAGTACCACATAGTTGCAAGTAGTATGATTAAGCAAGGAAACGGCGTTGTTCTTTTAGTTGATGATAAACTGTGGATATTTGAGCCCAATAAACCGCCCGCTTTTGTAAGATCCGATAAGGCATATGTTTACCCAAATCACGATGTCAAAGCGTTCGGGCATGTCTTTTTTCAAAGGGAGGATCTTAAAATCTATGGCAAGACGGCCTTTTGGAATAACAAAGATCAGGTTTTGTCGAGCGATGATGCGTTTCATGGAAATAATAAAAAGTCAGAGTTTAAGGGAAAGTCATTTGTTTATTTTTCAAAGATGGATAAGCTTTTGGTAAATGGGGTGGACTTATGGATAAAGTGAAGTCTTTGAGGGTAGCAAGCGATAAATCGATAACACACAGGGCAATAATGTTGTCTTCGATTGCAAAGGGTAGTGTCAGGATAAATAGTCCGTTATTCTCAGACGATACACTCAGGACTTTGAAAGCTGTTGAGGGTATGGGCGTTAGGGTTGAAAGCGGCGGAAATTTTTTAGTTATTCATGGCGAAGGCAAGGGGAGTTTGAATGAGCCTTCCGATGTTATTAATCTGGGCAACTCTGGAACGGCTATGAGACTTTTGACGGGCATTATCGGCGGTGAAGGTGTTTTTGCCGTTTTGACCGGCGATGAATCACTAAAGAAAAGACCGATGATGCGTATTATTGAGCCCTTAAGTCGAATGGGAGTTGATTTTTTGTATAGATCCGGTGGCTATGCACCCCTTGCCATAAAAGGCGGAAATATCAATGGCATTGATTACACAAGTAGGATTGCCTCGGCTCAGGTTAAATCTGCCATTCTATTTGCAGGCCTTTATACGGATGAGGAAGTTATCGTAAGAGAGCCAATAAAAAGCAGGGATCATACGGAGAACATGCTTAAAGCTTTTGGTGTTGATATTAGTATAAACGGCAATACGGTCACACTTGGAAAGAATAGGGATCTATTTGGTGATTTTGAGATAAATGTCCCTGCCGATATATCGTCGGCTGCTTTCTTTATGGTTTTTGCAGCTTTATCTAAAAATAGATCTGTTTTGCTTCGGGATGTCCTTTTAAACCCAACACGCAGGGGTATTTTGGATGTTTTTGATATGGCGGGCGTGAGTTACGAAATTAAAAATGAAAGGGTTGAAAACTACGAGAGAATGGGCAATGTTTTTGTTTCTTATACAAGAAATCTGAAGCCATTCAAAATAACAGGCGATATGGTTCCGAGATTGATTGACGAGATACCCATTTTGTCCATCCTTGCCATTTTTTGCGATGGTGTAAGCTCCGTTCGTGGTGCCAAAGATTTGAGGAAGAAGGAAAGCGATAGAATTAAATCAATTTGCGAAAATTTAAAGAAACTCGGTGTTAAAGTCTTTGAGTATGATGATGGTTTTGATATATACGGCAATCCTACTGCGGCGTTGAAACCAGCAACAATTGAAACATATTACGATCACCGCATCGCCATGAGCTTTCTTGTTCTAAAAGCTGCAAAGGGTATAGATTTTAGCCTATCTGAGACCCACTCTATACTAACCTCCTATCCCAATTTCATTGACCACCTGAATTATTTAAGCGGTTAGAGGTTTTTGTAGTTTTTAACTGTCAATAGTGCGCTTGCCTGCTGCGTTGGCATGATTACGAGATCCTCTATCGTTACGTGTTTTGGCCTTGAGACGGCAAACCACACGGCTTCAGCTACATCTTCAGCTGTTAACGGTGTGATGTTTTCATAGACCTTCTTTGCCCTTTCCTCATCGCCATCAAATCTCACTATACTGAACTCCGTTTCCACCATGCCCGGATCTATGGATATAACCCTAATGTTTGTGCCTAAGACGTCCATCCTCAACGCCTTTGACAGGTGTAAAACGGCGGCTTTTGTTGCACAGTACACATTGCCACCTGGGTATGTTTCATGACCGGCTATGGAGGCTATGTTTACAATGGTGCCTGAGTTTTTCTCAACCATTCTTGGCAGAATGGCCTTTGTTACGTAAAGCAATCCCTTAATGTTAGTGTCAATCATTATCTCCCAGTTTTCCACCTTTCCATCCTGAAGCCTATCCAAACCCTTGCTCAAACCGGCATTGTTGATCAATATCTCAACATCTTGCCAATCCTTTGGTAGATTACCCAAAAAGTCAAAAACCTCTTCCTTGTTTGTAACATCCAACTTTAAGGGCAAAACCTCTACCTTGTACTTATCTGTTAGTTCTTTCTCAAGCTCCACAAGCCTTTCCAATCTCCTTGCAGCTATAATTACGTTTATACCATTTTTGGCAAGTATTTCTGCACATGCCCTACCAATACCGCTTGAAGCACCGGTGATCAATGCAATCTTATCCATTGTTTTCTACCTCCTTTGAATATTTGATTATTCTATTTTTCCCATTGCGTTTGGCGCAGTACAAGGCAACATCTGCAAGCTCTATGGCTTCCCTTACGTTCTCTGTATCTTCAGGCACCATTGAATATCCTATGCTCACCGTTACGCCTATCTGCTTTCCGTTTATCTTGATCTTTTTGTCCTCTATTTCTTTCCTGAACCTTTCAAGGAGATCCAAAAATGCATTTTCCTCTATCTCTTGGGCAATAACCAAGAATTCCTCTCCGCCATAACGTATCAACATATCGGATTTTCTCTTGAAGTGTTCTTTCAATGAGTCGGAGACGGCCTTTAGCACCCTGTCGCCAGCCGTGTGGCCATAGGTGTCGTTTATCTTTTTAAAGTCGTCTATGTCTATCATGGCAAATCCGATCCGTGCGTTGTGTCTCTGTGCGTTGGATGTTAAAGCCTCTATTGCCTCATCCAAGAACCACCTGTTGTAAAGACCCGTCAAGTTGTCGTGGATTGTCTTTTGCTTGAGCTTTTCTGTCAGCTGTTTTATGTTTATGTTGTGCGCTGCGCTTTGGAATAGTTTCTCTAATGCAACAATCTTGGAGATATCTGTTTCATCTTCTTTTACTGCAAACTCAACTATTGCCACGAGATTTCCACTTGATACTATAGGTATGCAGAAGTATAGGTATCCATTGCAATAGTCCTCAATCTTGATCCCTTTTTCCGATGCTTTTAAACATTTGTTAAAGTTATCACACGGTATATTGCCGTTTTGTAGAACCTTTATAGTGCTGTTGTCTGTAACCTGGTATATAGCGTAGTTTTTTATTGAAAAGTCCTTTTCCATGAGTTGTTTTATCAGTTCTAAAATGTCCATTTCTGAATCTGCAAGATCCAAAGATTCCTTGAATTTAACCATGCGTGAAATATGCTCTATGTACTTATTTGTGTTTTCTATTAGCTTACCAACAGGTCCATCTGTTAAAACGGGTAGTTTCATGTCCAGTGTTATATTCTCCCTGATTAATCTTTCTGGTATCTTTGCCACATCCTCTATGGATTTAAACATCTTGTCCAAGAGGAAATACATGATTAAAAGCGAAATTAGAGAAGAAAAAACGCCTGGAATAAGGCTCATTAAGAAGCTCTCGTAGGCTTTTCTCTTTAATCTTTCGTTAAGCAGCTCGACCTGGTCATCTATCTCTTTTAGGTAAAAACCACTGCCTATGATCCAATGAAGCGACGGTATGTACTTAACACAGGATATCTTTTCGTAAACTTTATCTTCTTCTCCAGGATAGAACCACTTGTATTCTATGTACGAGAGGTTGCTGAGCCTAAATTCTTCCAGCGCTTTTTGTAGTGTTTTGTAAGGCATCTTGTTAAGTTTGTATATGTTTTTTCCGACGAGTTCAGGTTTTACGGGATCTAAAAGTATCGTTCCATCGTCTTTTATGCACCACACGTATCCCGTCATGCCGTATTTTATTGTGTTCAGTGAGTCCAATGCTATTTTTTCTGCCTCTTCTTTGTTAACGACACCTTCTGTTACAAGATTTTCAGCAGTGATGATCATATTTTGAGCCACTTCGATGGCCGTTTTGGCCATATCCTTATACTGTTGGATTAGCTCTGTTTTTTCCTTTTCCAATTGTAACTTATTTGCAGCCAAGAGGCTGGATAAGAAGTATGTGTAGCCCGTTACACCTATGATTATCAAGCCCATTATATACGTAACCATTATCTTAAATTTAAACGATGCTCATTTTAATTTTCTAAACATTGCTTTTACACCCACGTGAGGTTTTCTCCGCTTTCTAACATATCCTCGTATCGTTTTGCGTCAAGATTTTGCATTACATTTTTCCGTTTTTTTGTATAATCCAAATATGAGGGTTATCCTAAGCGTGTTTTTTGTGCTTTTGTTCATAAATGGTTCGTTTGCTTTTGATATAGACGCTATATCGATTAAACTCAATGCAAAGTATTCCATACCCATTGAGTATACAGAATACGTGCTCAGTCATGCAAGGGTTGTACCAAAGGTTAAGGCCTTTGCATTTAGGGTAGCAAATGCAAAAGAGAAGGTTATGCCGTTTGATACGTTTTTGCCGTTGTTTGTCAATAAAAAACGCATAGAAGAGGGTTATGAGTTCTTTCAAAAGCACAAAAGTTTATTGAGAAGGGTCTATAAGGTTTATGGCGTTGATCCCTGCGTTATTGTTGCAATTTTGAGTATAGAGACAGATTTGGGTAGGGTTAAACCCAGCACCAATTGCCTAAATGCCCTATACAGTCTTGCCCTATATGCCCGCAGGAAAAAGTACTTTCTCTCCGAACTCGAAAGCTACATTGTTTACACGTACAGACACAAGATCGATCCGTTTTCTGTTAAGGGTTCGATAACCTGTGCCATAGGAATTCCCCAATTCATGCCATCGAACATCGATAAGTACGGCGTGGATTTTAATGGCGATGGTTTGAATTTGGATGAAATTCCGGATGCTGTGGCAAGTGTGGCAAACTTTTTAAAGAGGCATGGCTGGGTAAAGGATGGCAAGGTTGTTGAGCTTTTGGGTAAGTGCAAAACAGAAAAGGACATTGTTGTTTTAACGGATTCTAAGGGTAAAAGAACATGCTTTAAAACGTATAAGAACTTTTGGGTTCTTAAAGGTTACAACGGCACGGTTAACTACGCACTTGCAGCTTACGAGTTGGCGAAAAACATATGTAAATTGGTTAAACATCAATGAATTATAATTTGTGTTTGAAAAAATGGAGATTGATTTGTAAAATGTGGGTAAAGTTATAACAATAGGAGGGTGGCTATGGAGTTTAAGAAGGTTACAAAAGAGGATTGGGAGAAATTAGCAGAAAAGGAAGCCTCAAGGGCAAAAAAAACGTTAGAGGATCTAACGTGGCGTTCACCCGAGGGCATTGACATCTATCCCCTTTACACGGCGGAGGATATAGAGAAGCTTGAGTATCTGGACACATTCCCCGGTTTCCCGCCGTTTATCAGAGGTCCAAAGGCCACAATGTACACGGTAAAACCGTGGACGATCAGACAGTATGCTGGTTTTTCCACAGCAGAGGAGTCAAATGCTTTCTATAAAAAGGCTTTGGCACTTGGTCAACAAGGACTGTCCGTTGCCTTCGACCTTGCAACACATAGGGGTTACGATTCGGATCATCCCCGTGTTGTGGGTGATGTGGGTAAGGCAGGTGTTGCTGTGGATACCGTTGAGGATATGAAAATTCTATTTGACGGCATACCGTTGGATAAGGTTTCCGTGTCTATGACAATGAACGGTGCTGTAATCCCCGTTATGGCGTTTTATATCGTTGCCGCTGAGGAGCAGGGTGTAAAACAAGAGCAACTCTCGGGAACTATCCAGAATGACATCTTGAAGGAGTTTATGGTCAGGAATACTTATATCTACCCGCCGCAACCGTCCATGAGGATTGTAGCGGATATTATCGAATACACGAGTAAGTATATGCCCAAGTTTAATTCAATCAGTATCAGTGGCTACCACATTCAGGAAGCAGGAGCAAACGCCGTTTTAGAACTTGCATTTACGCTGGCTGACGGACTTGAGTATGTAAAAACGGCATTGGCACGCGGTTTGGATATAGACTCATTTGCACCGAGATTGTCATTTTTCTTCGGTATTGGTATGAATTTCTTTACAGAAATCGCAAAGCTCAGGGCTGCAAGGTTCTTGTGGGCAAAGCTCATGAGCCAATTCAACCCAAAGGATCCGCGTTCCATGGCTTTGAGGACACATTGTCAAACATCGGGTTGGAGTTTGACGGCTCAGCAGCCTTATAACAACATCATAAGGACAACCATTGAGGCTTTGGCTGCTGTATTGGGCGGAACACAGTCCTTACATACGAACGCTTTAGATGAAGCTATAGCTTTGCCAACTGACTTTTCTGCACGCATTGCAAGGAATACACAGCTGATCATACAAGAGGAAAGTAACATCTGCAAAACCGTTGATCCTCTGGCAGGGTCGTACTTTATAGAATCCCTAACCCATGCATTGATTAGAGAGGCAGAAAAGATCATTAACGAGATTGAAGAGATGGGCGGCATGACAAAGGCCATTGAGACGGGTATGCCAAAGTTGAGGATTGAGGAATCTGCAGCAAAGAGACAGGCGTTGATTGATAAGGGTGAATTTGTTATAGTTGGTGTCAACAAGTACGTCATTCCAGAGGAAGAGGACGAGAAGGTTGAGGTTTTGGATATAGACAATACGGCTGTTAGGGAAAAGCAGATTGCAAGACTTAAAAAGATAAAGGCTGAAAGGGATAACGAAAAGGTTCAGAAGGCTTTGGATAAAATAACAAAGGTTGCGCGTGATGGTGGAAATCTGTTAGAGGTTGCGGTAGAGGCTGCAAGGCTCAGGGCGACGTTGGGTGAGATATCCTATGCGATGGAGAAGGTATTTGGCAGGTATCAACCACAGATAAGGCTTGTGAGTGGGGCTTATGGTAACTTGGTTAAGGATAAAGAGGAGTTCAAGGAGATTCAAAAGGAGATTGAGGAGTTTGAAAAGCAAGAGGGTAGAAGGCCGAGAGTACTGATTGTAAAAATGGGTCAGGATGGACATGACAGGGGTGCTAAAGTAGTTGCATCTGCCTATGCCGACATGGGCTTTGATGTGGATGTTGGGCCTATGTTCCAAACGCCTGAAGAGGCAGCAAAGATGGCCGTAGAAAACGACGTTCACGCAATAGGAGTTTCGACACTTGCCGCTGGTCATAAAACGCTTGTGCCTCAGCTTATTGAAGAACTGAAGAAGTTGGATGCCGACGATGATATAGTCGTTACTGTTGGAGGTGTTATACCGAAAAAAGACTATGATTTCTTGTATGATCACGGCGTTGCTGCAATCTTTGGTCCTGGAACTTCTATTTTGTACTCAGCTAAAGAACTGCTGAAGGCAATAAAGGAGAAGAGAACGCCAAGAAGGTTGAGGAAGCTGAATGCAGGTTAATGTTGAACAATTGTCAAGGGAGTTGTTGGAAGGCAAAAGAAAGGCCCTTGCCAAAGCCATAACGTTAATAGAGAGCAAAAAGTTAGAGCACAGGAGACTATCAAAGGAACTACTTGAAAGGATTTTGCCTTATACGGGCAATTCCATAAGAATTGGGATAAGCGGCGTGCCAGGTGTAGGTAAGAGCACGTTTATTGAAGCTTTTGGTCTTTATTTGATCGATAAGGGTTTTAAGGTGGCCGTGTTGGCAATAGACCCCACCTCCCAGATTAGCGGTGGCTCCGTCCTCGGCGACAAGACGAGGATGGAGCTTTTAAGTAGAAGGGAAGAGGCATTTATAAGGCCTTCACCGTCTGGCAATTCACTCGGCGGTGTGGCACGGAGAACAAGGGAGAGTATCTTTTTGTGTGAGGCTAATGGCTACAATATTATCATTGTTGAAACAGTTGGCGTTGGTCAGTCGGAAATCAAGGTAGCATCGATGGTTGATTTTTTTCTTTTAATGCAACTGCCCAATGCAGGTGACGAATTGCAGGGCATAAAGCGTGGTGTAATGGAGGTTGCAAACGCCATTATCATAAACAAGGCTGATTCGGATAATGTAAAAAAGGCTCAGCTTGCCAAGAAACAACTTGAGAACGCCTTGAGCTTCTTTTTGAGATCGGATGAGGATTGGAAGGTTCCTGTTTTGCTTGTGTCGGCTTTGGAGAAAAGAGGTATTGATGATGTTTGGAGTACAATAGAAAAGTACGTTGATATTAAAAAGAAAAATGGTAAATTTTTCGAAAAGAGGAAGCAACAGGCGATAGATTGGATGTGGACGACCGTTGATGAGGAAATCAGAGAGTTGTTGTTGGAAAATGAAAGGGTGTCTAATTTGGCCAAAGACATGGAGAGGGCAGTGATAGAAAACAGAACGACGCCGTCTTTTGCAGCCGATAGAATTGTTGAGGAGTTTAAAAAATCTATTTGTTTGGAGGACAAACCATGGAAAGGTTGAAATCTTTGTTGGTTTTGCTTGTTTTATTTGTGTTTTTGGGTTTTAGCATTTCATCGTGTACAACAGAGAGCGAAAATGTTGCTTTGGGTAGTGCAGTGGGGGCAGGAATTGGTGCTGCCGTCACTAAGAATAGTTGGAAAGGTGCCGTAATTGGCGGAGCCATTGGCGCTTTGGCTGGAGAGGCCATGTACCAAATACAACAGAAGGCGATACAGGAGGCTGTTCAGAGCCAAAAACCCGTTGTTTATCAGCGTGATACGGGCAACGGCGGTTGGCAAAGGGTAGAGGCAGAGCCCGTCGGTCAACCAACATACAATCCTCAAGAGCATACGAAATGTCAAAAGGTGCACATCAGGGAGATTGAGAACGGTAAAGTGGTTAAGGATACAATAAAAGAGGTTTGCAAGGGTTACAAGGAGACAAATACGTATTAGAGGTGCAAAATGATTAAGAGGATAGACCATATAGGTGTTGCCGTTAAAGACTTGGATAAGGCCATTGAAACGTATAGGGATATATTTGGATTTGAACTGCTCGAGGTGGAGGAGGTTCCCTCACAAAAGGTTAAGGTGGCAAAGTTCAACGTTGGTGGTGTTCATATTGAGTTTTTGCAGCCGCTTGCTGATGATAGCCCCATATCAAAATTCTTAGAAAAGAAGGGCGAGGGAATTCACCACATTGCATACTACACGGACGATATAAACGGTTTACTTGATGATCTTAAGAACAAAGGTGTGAAGATGATAAACGAAGAGCCTGTTAAGGGTTCATCTAACACCGTGATTGCATTTGTCCATCCAAAGTCTTCGATAATACTCACAGAGCTTGTTTCGAAAGGAGAGTAGGTGATGAAGGAAGGTCCAATTAGGGTTGTTGTAATTGGTGGGGATGCAGCGGGTATGAGCGCCGCAAGCCAGGTTAAGAGAAGGATGAAGTCGGCTGAGGTTGTAGTTTTGGAGAAGAGTAAATATGTCTCTTACGGTGCTTGTAGTATGCCTTACAACATTGGTTACGGTGGTAATGTGGATGACCTTGTTGTCATGAGTGCTCAGGAATTTAGGGAAAAGAGAGGAATTGACGTAAGGCTGTTTGAAGAGGCAACTGCTGTGGACACGAATGCAAAGAGTGTACATGTTAAAAACCATGTATCTAACAGAGAATATGATATCAAATACGACTATCTGGTTATTGCCACCGGGGCAAGAGCGAAGCTCCCCGATGTGGAAGGTGTGCACAATGAAGGTGTCTTTACGTTGAAGACGTTAGATGATGCAAAGGCGATTAAGGACTTTTTGTATAAAAATAAACCCAAGAGATGTGTCTTTATAGGAGCTGGTTATATTAACCTTGAACTTGCAGGTAACTTGAAGAGGGCTGGCGTTGAAGAAATTACCATGCTCAAGCGTAGTGATGTATTGATGAATGAGTATGAGGAAGAGGTTGATGAGGCTGCAAGGGATATTTTGAACAAGAACGGTGTCAAGCTTGTTACAGGCATAAAGGTCGAAAGAATAGATGGGACTACGGTTAAGACAAATAAGGGTGATTTTGAAGGGGATATTGTTATTATAGGCATAGGTTTTGTGCCAAATACGGAATTTCTTGAAGGTTCAGGCATTGAACTCGATGATAAAACGAAGGCTGTCTCTGTGGATAGGTATCATAGAACAAACATAAAGGATGTTTATTCAGCCGGTGATTGCGCAATGTTGTATCACAGGATTTTGGATAAATACATTTATTTGCCCAGCGGTAACAATGCAAATAAAACGGGAAAATTAGCAGGGGCTAATATTGTTGGTGCAAATGAACAGTTTGCAGGTACCGTAGGTACGAGGGCATTTGAGACCTTTGGATTGGGAATAGGAAAAACAGGTCTGTCTTTAAAAGAGGCAAATGAAGCGGGTTTTGATGCCTTTAAGACCGTAATAACAGCCCCTACCAAAGCACACGGTTATCCTTTCCAGAGTAAGATGACGGTTATTTTAATTGCCGAAAAAAAGACGGGTAGGCTTCTGGGCTCCCAGATGTTCGGCGATGTTCCTTCTGTTTTGAGGATCAATGTGTTGGCAGCCGCCTTATACGCTAATATGACAATTAAGGATATTCAGGGATTAGATCTTGTGTATTCTCCACCATTTGCACCCGTTTGGGATCCAATCCTTGTTTGTGCAAATCAAGCCATTAAACAGGTGGGAAAATGAGGTATAGAAGCACGCGGGGTGGCGTTCGAGATCTGAGTTTTACAGAAGCCTTTTTGATGGGTTTAGCAACAGATGGCGGTTTAATAGTCCCAGAAAAGATACCGAAAGCCGACTTAAGCGCCCTTAAGAAATTGGATTACAAGGACTTAGCATTTGAGATCTTCAAGCTTTTCATCGATGATATACCCCTCGACGATTTAAAAGAGCTTGTGCAGAAGAGTTACTCAGCCTTTGATACGGAAGAGGTCACGCCTGTTGTTAAGAAAGATGGCGTTTATATTTTGGAGCTGTTTCATGGGCCAACATTTGCCTTTAAAGACGTGGCTTTGCAATTTTTGGGCAACCTATTTGAGTATGTTTTGAAGGATAGGAATACTTATATCAACGTTTTGGGTGCAACAAGTGGTGATACAGGAAGCGCAGCCATATACGGTCTTAAAGGTAAGGAGAACGTGAATATCTTCATTTTGCATCCTCATGGCAAGGTCAGCAGGGTTCAAGAGTTACAGATGACAACGGTTGAGGATAAAAATGTTTATAACATTGCCATAAAAGGCACATTTGACGACTGTCAAGCGATAGTTAAGGCAATTTTCAACGACCTTGATTTTAAAGAAAAATATCGCTTGGGTGCCGTAAACTCCATAAACTGGGCTCGTGTATTGGCACAGATTGTTTATTACTTCTATGCGTATTTTAGGACAGATGTTGAAGAGTTGTACTTTAGCGTCCCAACGGGCAATTTTGGTGATATATTTGCAGGTTACATGGCAAAGAGAATGGGATTGCCTATTAAAAGGCTCATACTGGCTACAAATTCAAACGATATACTGTACAGATTTGTGAATTTTGGCGACTATTCGAAGGGCGAGGTTGTAAAGACGATTTCCCCGTCTATGGATATACAGGTGGCAAGCAACTTTGAGAGGTATTTGTACTATTTGTTT
Organism: Hippea sp.; assembly: GCA_015486955.1. Lineage (GTDB taxonomy): Bacteria > Campylobacterota_A > Desulfurellia > Desulfurellales > Hippeaceae > Hippea. Next base: position 31,429 of record WFQR01000110.1, read on the forward strand.
GATGAAGATACGAGTGCGGTCAAGGATTTGATGGATAAGTTTTTAGAAACGGGTGTTTTAAAGTTTTCTTCAGATGTTTTGGAAAGGGTTAAGGATGATTTTGAGTCGTACAGATCAAGTGAGGATGACACAAAAAAGACCATAAAGTCCTTCTATGAAGAAACGGGGTATGTAATAGATCCACATACGGCTTGCGGTGTTTATGCTGCTAAGATGTCGAACCACGAAGATGTGATCTGTTTAGCAACAGCCCATCCAGCAAAGTTCCCAGAGGCTATATTTGAAGCCATAGGCAGGTATCCAGAAACACCACAGGCTATTAAAGATTTGGAAAGAAAAGAGAAGAGGTTCACCGTACTTGACAATTCCGTTGGTGAGGTTAAAAATTTTATTGAAAAAGTGCTGACGACTTGAAAAAAGCTATTGACAAGGTAGGTTTTAATGTGTATTATCATGTCGCCCGTTGGCAAAGCCGGTTAAACGGCGAGTGTAACGGGTGTTTGGTGGGCCGTTAGCTCAGTCGGTAGAGCAGTAGCCTTTTAAGCTATTGGCCGCAGGTTCGATTCCTGCACGGCCCACCATTTTGAATGTCCCCATCGTCTAGTAGGCCAAGGACACCGCCCTTTCACGGCGGTAACGTGGGTTCAAATCCCGCTGGGGACGCCATTTATTTAAAAATGGAGGTAGCTTTATGACAAAGGCTGAGCTAATAGAAAAGGTGGCTGAGAAGGTTGGTGCTACCAAGACACAAACAAAAAAGATCATTGACGCTACAATCGAGACGATTATGGAAGCGGTAGCCGAGGGTGAAAAGGTTGGTTTTGCGGGATTTGGAACGTTTTATGTAAGCAAGAGATCGGCGAGAATGGGTAGAAACCCGAGAACGGGCGAGAAGTTGCAGATTGAGGCTTTCAACCTGCCAAGCTTCAAGTGCGGTAGGATCTTTAAGGAAAAGGTCAACAAGAAGTAGCTTAAGAATAGGGCGCATAGCTCAGCTGGAAGAGCACCTGCCTTACAAGCAGGGGGTCGTAGGTTCAAGTCCTGCTGCGCCCACCATCGGAATACTTGCGGAGCCGTAGTTCAGCTGGTTAGAACGCTGGCCTGTCACGCCAGAGGTCGCGAGTTCAAGTCTCGTCGGCTCCGCCATTTTTATTTATAATGAAGTCAGCTATCCTCTCTATAGGCAAAGAGATAGTAAGTGGCGTAACACTTGATACAAATTCCCATTTCATAGCGTCATATTTGTACAAAATCGGTATAGAGAACCGATTTATTTTGGCTTTGGACGATAGAGAAGATGATATTGTCGATGGTTTACACTTTGTTTTACCCAAAGTCGATGTTGTTATTACAACGGGCGGACTTGGTCCAACGTTCGATGATATAACGCTGGAATCTGTGGCCAAGGCTTTGAATAGGGGATTGTATTTGGACAAGGAGGCCTTAAAGTTCATTGAAGATTTCTACACAAGTCTATACAAAGAGGGAAAAATAGAAAGCCCCGGACTGAACGGGAAGAGAAAGAAGATGGCCTACCTCATAGAGGGGTGTAAGCCGCTGAAAAACAGTGTTGGTGCTGCTTGGGGTGTTTATATTCAGGATAACAACAAGCATATCTTCTGTTTGCCTGGAGTACCGAAAGAGATGAAGCCCATGTTTGAAAATGAGGTTGTGCCGATTTTGAAAGGTTTGACAAACAGGGTAAGTGTAGTTAAAGAGATAGTCTTTAACATTAACGATGAAAGTGTTTTGGGCAATTTCATTGACGAAGTTATGAAAGTCCACGATGTGTATATCAAATCTCTGCCTACGGGTTTTGATAGCAAAACGATGAATGTCAGATTTACGGCCTTTGGAAAAACGGAAGAGGAGGCCAGCAAAAAGATAAAAAACGCCGCTTTGGAGCTTGAAAAGTTATTAGAGACAAATAATTAACCTTCCTTTTTTTAGATCTGATTGAAATAATCCATTTTTCATACGAAATAGGTTAACAAATCCTTGATAAATTTCCCTATGTGTTGTATAAAATTTCGGCAATTTTATTGTTAAAGGAGAGAGTTATGACGCAGATAGAGGCTGCAAGGGCGGGTATTGTAACAAAGGAGATAGAAGAGGTAGCAAAGGCGGAAAATCGCCCTGTTGAATTTATAATGGAGGGCTTAAAAAAGGGGACAATCGTAATTCCAAAAAATAAAAACCACGATATTAAGCCTGTGGGTATTGGAGAGGGCTTGAGAACAAAGGTTAATGCGAATATCGGAACATCTTCTGACATTGCAGAGCTGGATATGGAACTTGAAAAGCTCAGGGCTGCAGTTGAAGCAAAGGCCGATTCTGTTATGGATCTATCAACGGGTGGAGATTTAGACTACATAAGAAGGAAGATCTTGGAAGAATCACCCATTGTTGTGGGTAACGTCCCGATTTATCAAGCAGCAGTTGAGGTTGCAAGTGAGAGGGGTTCCATTGCTTACATGACAGAGGATGACATATTTTCAACAATTGAGAAACAGGCAAAGGATGGTATAGACTACATGACCCTGCACTGCGGTGTAACAAGGGAAACGCTTGAGCGATTGATAAGACAGGGCAGGGTAGAGGATTTGGTCTCAAGGGGTGGAACGTTCCTTTCTGTGTGGATGCTTTACAATAAAAAGGAAAATCCGTTGTTTGAGCATTTCGATAGGGTTTTGGAGATTGCAAAGGAATACGATGTTACACTTTCATTGGGCGATGGATTTAGGCCGGGCGCCATTGCCGATGCAACGGATAGGGCTCAGATCCATGAGTTGATACTTTTGGGTGAACTGCACAAGAGAGCCCTTGAGGCCGGCGTCCAATCGATGATTGAAGGTCCGGGCCATGTTCCAATAAATCAGGTCATAATGAATGCCCAGATTGAAAAGAGCTTATGTGAGGGTGCACCTTTCTATGTTTTGGGACCTGTTGTTACAGACATAGCGCCGGGATATGATCATATAACAAGTGCCATTGGTGGTGCGCTGATGGCTGCATATGGCGCTGACTTTCTGTGTTACGTAACACGCGCCGAGCATGTGAGACTGCCAACACCTGAAGATGTGAGGGAAGGTGTAATAGTAACACGTATTGCTGCTCATGCTGCCGATATTGCAAAGGGCATACCAGGGGCATTTGAATGGGATCTTGAGATGAGTAAGGCAAGAAAAGCCCTTGATTGGAAGAGAATGATAGAGCTTTCCATTGATCCTGAATACGTTAAGAAAGAAAGGGAATCCTCTTTGCCTAAAGAGGACGATGTATGTACGATGTGTGGGAAATTCTGTGCAATAAAACTATTGAACAAGGCGTTGAGGAATAAGAGATGAACGAAGTTATTTTAGATGAACTGTACAAGAATTTGGGTAAGTACGTAACAAGCGAGAAGATGTGCGAAAAGCTTGGCGTAAGTAGGATTGCTGTCTGGAATAGGATTAAGAACCTGCAGAAGCTGGGCTATAAGATCGAGGGTAAAAGAAGCGTTGGTTACGTGCTCAAAGAGGAGGCAAAGGACATACTCATACCTTATGAGATTAAGAGGCGATTAAACACAAAGATTTTTGGTAAAAAGATAGAGTACTTTAGGTTGACATCGTCGACAATGGATGAGGCTGAGTATATCTTAGAGAAAGATCCGGATGCGCATGGGACGCTTGTTGTAGCGGAAGAGCAGACATCGGGTAGGGGAAGACAGAAAAGAAAGTGGCTGTCTCCGAGGGGTAAGAACATATATGTTTCATTGATCTATACGCCCAAAAATATGGACGTTTCGGATTCCATAGCCATGATGTTTGCAACATCCATTGCCATTAAAGAGGCTTTGAGCGACTTTGGGATTGAGAATGCGAAAATCAAGTGGCCAAACGACGTGATGGTAAATGATAAGAAAATAGCGGGTGTTTTGCTTGAGACAAGAAGCGAAGCAGGTGTTTTGACAAACGCCATAATAGGGTTTGGCATAAACGTTAACATGGAAGAGATGCCCGATGAGATAAAGGATACTGCAACAAGTATGTACATTGAGACGAACAACACGGTAGATAGAGCCACACTTTTGAGCAATACGTTGTTTTATTTAGAGAACTTGTTGAATATTCTGGTAAATGAAGGAAGATCAAAGATATTGGAATTGTGGAAAGAGTACAACAATACGCTTGGTAGGAAGGTTGAGATACACTCAGATGGAGAGGTGTTTGTTGGTTTGGCAAAGGATATAGATAAGGATGGTTTTTTACTTGTTGATGTAGGTGGAAATGTTAAAAAGGTTGTAACGGCGGACAGTGTGAGGTTTGTAGATGAAAAATGACTCAGAGAAACTTTCAGCAATTATAAAAGAGGCTTTGTATAGGGCTACAAAAAGGGACTTGGTTCTTACTCCCTTTAACTATTATAAGGTGTTTGTTGAAGTGGCATTGGAATATGGCTTAAGTGAGGCTGAACTCCATAAGTTCTTATACGGTGCGGGTGAGGTTTCAAGTGACGATTTGGAAGATTTAAAGAGAAAAATCTTGGATATTGCGACAAATATTAAGGATGTTACACAGGATGTTGAGAGTAAGCTTGAAAAATCAGCCGTTCAATATGATGACTCGCTAAGGAGTATAACCACATATTCGGCGAGGGTTGATGAAAACATAGCAAGTGAACTTGAGAAGATAAAATATATAAACACTTCATTGAAATCGGAGTTAGAAGCGGCAAGGCGTGTGCTTGAAAAGCAGAGGAGGGCAATAGAGAACATAAAAGAGCTTTCGCTCAAGGATCACCTCACTGGCCTTTATTTGAGACGCTATATGAACGAAGTCCTTGAAAACCTTATTTACACGTACAACAGATACAAAAAGGTCTTTAGTGTAATCATGATGGATTTGGACGATTTTAAGGAGATTAACGACACATACGGTCATTTAGCTGGTGATGAGGTTTTGAAGGTCATCGGTTCTGTGCTTAAACGATATACAAGACAATCGGACATACCCATAAGGTACGGTGGTGATGAGTTCATTGTTATTTTGCCTGAGACGAAGCTTGAGGATGCGATTGTTGTAGCCAAAAAGATTAGAGACAAGATCAATTCAATAAAATTCAAGAAGAACAATATTGAGTTTAAATGTACTGCTTCGTTGGGTGTAACACAGGTAAAAGATGGCGATACTATAGAGAGTGTCTTGGAGCGTGTAGATCAGGCCCTTTACCATACGAAGAAGACGACAAAGGGTGAAATAACGGTGTTGGAGTGAGGTGTTGAATGAGGGTTGCTGAATATATAAAGAATTTAAAACCCTATGAGGGCGGAAAGCCTATAGAAGAGCTTAGACGCGAGTTGGGCATTGAGGGTAAAATTATAAAGCTTGCGTCTAACGAAAATCCACTTGGCCCTTCTAAAAAGGCCGTTGAGGCTATTAAGAACATTGCAGGAAGCGTGAATCTTTATCCTGATGGTGATAGTTTTTACTTGAAGGAAAAATTGGCAGAAAAGCTTGGTGTTTCAAGGGATAATGTGATTTTTGGTAACGGTTCCGATGAGCTGCTTGAGTTGATCTATAGAACCTTTGCCACCGATCCAAAGGACGAAATCCTTTACTGCTACCCGACTTTTGTTGAATACAAGATTATCGGTATGTCTTTCGGAAAAAGGTTGGTTGAACTGCCCCTAGAGGATTTTTCTTACGATATTGACGCATTAATCGATCATATAAACGAAAATACGAGGATCATCTTTTTAAATACACCAAACAACCCAACGGGGACGATTATAAAAAGGAAAGATATTGAGAAGGTGATAGATAGTGTAAGCAAGGACACACTCGTTGTAATAGATGAGGCTTACTATGAATATGCAATAGCTGAGGATGATTACGAGGAGCTTTTGGATTTACATAAAAAGGTCAACGTTATTATCTTAAGGACGTTTTCTAAAGCTTATGGACTTGCGGGTTTGAGAATAGGGTATGGTATAGCAAATGAAGAGATTATAAATTACCTAAACAGGGTCAGGCCACCGTTTAATGTGAACATTGTGGCACAGAACGCCGCTTTGGCTGCTTTGGATGATGAGGAACATATCAGAAAGAGTGTTGAGACGAATAAAAAGGGTAAGGCCTATCTGTATAGGGAGTTTGAGAGATTGGGTTTAAAATATGTAAAAACGTATGCAAACTTTATACTGTTCGACGTGGGCAAGGATGCAAATGTTATCTACGAGGAGCTTTTGAAGAGGGGTGTAATTATAAGATCCATGTCTCCTTACGGCTATAAAACGATGCTCAGGGTTACAGTAGGCACGGAGGAAGAGAATAGTATCTTTATTGCGGGGTTAGAAGAAGTTTTGAATGTTGTTTAACAGTGTAGGGATTATAGGTGTTGGATTAATCGGTGGCTCAATTGCCCTTTCTCTAAAGAATAAGAAATTAGCCAAAAGCATAGTTGGTTTTGACATAAACGAGGATAACCTAAATAGGGCGTTGGAACTCGGTATAATTGATAAAAAGTGTGATATTGACTGTATCTCTAAATGCGATGTTGTGGTTGTCTCGACGCCTGTGAGTACGATATCGGAGTATATAGTTGAGATACTGAAATTGAACAGGGATGCGAGAGTGCTTGATGTAGGGAGTGTAAAAAAGCCCATTGTTGATTGTGTATTAAAAAAACTGGGCAATGATGTGAACTATATTCCCATGCATCCCATTGCAGGAACGGAAAACTTTGGACCTGAGGCAGCGTTTAATGGTTTGTTTGAAAGAGCCTTTTGCATAATAACGCCATACGACGGTATGAGCGAAGGGCTTTTGGAGTTTGGTAAAAGTTTTGCGCAGAACTTGGGTATGGTTGTAAAAACTATGACACCTGAATTACACGATGAGGTATTTGGGTATGTAAGCCACCTGCCTCACGTTATTGCCTACACACTTGTTCATCTTGTTTCAAGGAAACCTAATGAGTTCAGCTTTGTTGGTGGTGGTTTTAGGGATTACACGCGCGTTGCGGCATCGTCTGAAATTATGTGGAGTGATATATTTCTGATGAACAAAGGCAATGTGTTAAAGGCGATTGATGAATATATGGAAAATCTCAAGAATTTTAAGGGTATAATTGAAAAGGAAGATAAAGATAGCTTGGTTGAATATCTAAAGCAAGCGAGGGTATTCAAGAGGAAGTTGGATGGATAGGTTTATTGTAACGATTGATGGGCCAGCTGGCAGCGGCAAGAGCACGATAGCGAAGCTCTTGGCTGAAAGGGACGGTTTTGTACATATAAACAGTGGCGCTGTCTATAGAGCTTTGGCTTTTGCTTTAGGTGAAAGCGTTGATGAAGAGAGGATTAAAGGTTTGGATTTGGAACTGAGGATTGAAAACAGCTCAATTGTTGTTTACATAGATGGCAGGGATGTAACAGGAAAGTTGATTGGTGAAAATGTGGGCAAGGTGGCTTCGAAGGTAGCAAAGTTGGGTTTTGTTAGGGATTATGTAAATGAAAGGGTTAGAGAATTAGCTAAAAATGGGAAGTTTGTAATAGACGGTAGGGACTGCGGAAGCGTAATCTTTCCTTACGCCGATGTGAAGATCTTTTTGGACGCAGATCTGAAGGAGAGGGCAAGAAGAAGGTCTTTGGAGACGGGTGAGGATTTTAATGAGGTTTTAAAAGTTATAGAAAAGAGGGACAAGCAGGATAGGGAACGTGATATTGCGCCGCTTGTAAAACCTCAAGGAGCTTACGAAGTTGATACGACAGGCAAGGGCATTGAAGAGGTCTATGAAGAGGTGAAAGATATAATTCGGAGGGTTTATGATAATAGAAATCGCTGAAAACGCTGGCTTTTGCTATGGCGTTATGCGGGCGATTGACATAGCTAATAGGGCTTTGGAAAAACATAAGACACTGTATTCGTTTGGGCCGATAATACACAACCCGCAGGTTGTAGAAGAATATGAAAAGAAGGGTTTAAGGGTTGTTGAGAGTATTGATGAAGTTGATGGACCTGTATTAATTCGATCACACGGTGTTGCACCTGAGATTTATGAGAAACTAAGAGAAAAGGGCGTTGAGATCATCGATGCCACATGTCCTTTTGTTAAAGAGGCTCAGAGGTATGCAAAGCAGTTGTGTGACGAAGGGTATAAGGTTGTTATATTTGGTGACAAGGATCATCCAGAGGTTAAAGCCCATCTTGGATATACAAATTACACTGCCATTGCTATAAATTCAGAGGAAGAGGCAAAAAAGGTTAAAGCCACACGTGTGGGTGTCGTGTGTCAAACCACGCAATCCGTTGAAAGATTTGGCAGGGTGATTGAGATATTGGCTAAGAAGATCAGGGAGCTGAAAGTCTTTAACACCATTTGCGATGCAACGGAGAAGAGACAAAAGGCTGCGAGGGAATTGGCAAAGCGATCGGACCTTATGATTGTTATCGGCGGTAAAAACTCTGCTAATACGAGAAAACTCTATGAGATTTGTAAAGAAACGGCGAAGAATGCTTACCACATTGAGACGGAAAAGGAGATCGACCCTGAGTGGTTTAAAGGTGTTGAGAGGGTTGGAATAACGGCAGGGGCATCCACACCATCTTATATAATCGAGAGAATTTACAACTTTATAAAGGAACTGAAATGAAACAGTGGGTAGAGCTTTTGAGGTTTATCGGCAACAGGGTATATGAGAAGGTCAAGGGTATAGTGGGCTCTGATAGGGCAAAGGAGGTTATGGGTAGAGGCGAGTTTGGAGATAATACCGTTTTTATCGATAAGTTGGCAGAAGATACGGTTGTTGATCTAATTTGTAAGTCCAGTATGGCATGTTCCATACTCACGGAAGAAAAGGGGTGGGTTGAGGTTAAAGGCAGATACCCAATAGTCATTGTTGATCCAATAGATGGAAGCCTAAACGCCAAAAGGGGCATACCTTACTATGCTTTATCCATCGGCTTGGCTTTTGATAACACAACAGATGCTATTGAATGTGGCTATGTTATAAACCTTGCAAACAGGGATGAGTTTTGGGCAGTAAAGAGAGAGGGTGCGTATTTTAACGGCAAAAGGATTGTTAATGGGGGTTATAAGAATTTGGGTGTTGTTGCTGTTGAGGGGCTAAAAAAGGAAACAAATCCAGACATGTTAACCAAGATTTTTAGGTCTTTTTACCGGGTTAGGCAGTCGGGTTCTACGGCTTTGGATTTGTGTTATACGGCTGTTTACGCCTACGATGCATTTTTACACTTAGATAAGGCGCGTGTGGTTGACTATGCGGCGGGTAAGGTTATAGTTGAAGAGGCGGGTGGTGGTTTGTTTGAGTGGTTAACGGATAAACGATTTAGTGTTGGAATTAACATGGATAAAACTGTTCCATTTATTGCAGTGCCTTATAGCGAGGTAATTGGCAAGGTAGTGGAAAAGCTAAAATGAAAAGGCTGAGTTTATCTGTAATCTTTGTGTTGGTATTTATAAATGTCAGTTTCGCTAAACTGAACGTTAGTACGTCCATATTCCTGCTTTCAACAATAGTAAAGCAGATAGGAGGGGATAGGGTCAATGTGAGCTATGTCATACCATCGAGCGCCAATCCACACCTGTTTTCGCCAAGACCCAGAGATTTGATCAATTTTAAGAACGCCGATCTGTTTATAGGTGTGGGTTATGGCTTTGAGTTTTGGTTTAAGCGTATTAGCTATTTGAGGAACGGGAAGACAAATATTTTCTTGAGCGATTGGTATAAAAACCCAATCGAAGTGACTAAAGTTGGTAATGTGGAACTCGCCAATCCACA
>WFQR01000111.1 GCA_015486955.1 Hippea sp.
CAGATTTTGGAAATTCTAAAAAAATACGATGCAAAAAATAGTGAATCTGTTGTTATAGGGGATTCGGAAAACGATATAGGGGCAGCAAAAGCCGCTAATGTTGCTGTATGTTGGGTCTCTTACGGCTTCAGGGATAGATCAATTTTGGATAGATACTCTGTGGATTTCGTTGCAGAAAAGCCTCAGGATATACTCAAGTTTGTGTTATAAGTGTGCACTTTTCTGACAATCTTGACAAGCATCTTCCTATCTTTGTTTTGAATTTGCCATCCTTTAGATCGGGATGGAAGAGGTCGAAGATGTTGTATTTTCCGCTGGCAAATATCTCCACATCACCATAGTATAACGTATCGATAAGGTGTGTGAATCTCAATGCGTCCATAAGCTCTTCAGAGGAGAAGGGTCTCAAGTTTTCTATGAATAGGGCATCTAAATTGTATGAAAGCTGTGTGTATCTAAAGGGGTGAACCTCTTTCAATTTTTCAATCAGCCTTTCGAAATCGACAATGAGCTTTTTTCTGCCTTTTGTTTTGTAGGTTTCAAAGATTGACTCTATGCTCTTGCTTGTTTCATTGAATTCGATCTTCTTTAGTTTGATTCTATAATCCTTGCCATCTATGATTATTGTGTCGAAAGAGTTTACAAGCTTTCCTATCCTCTCCTTGAAGACAAGTATATCCAATTTCCTTTGGCCAAGTTGCGAGGGTAGGGTATTGGATGTTGCAACGACGACGCAGTCGGTCTTGTTCATCTGCCTGATAAAGTTTATACCCATCATGGCATCGCCGGGATCATCGAGCTCAAATTCATCGATTAACACAATGTCGAATTTACAGGAGAGCTCCTTGACGACATCCTCTAATGTGTAGTATGCGATTAGGTAGGTAAGCTCTGAAAACGATAAAAATGCCGATTTGTGCTTGTATTCGTTTCCTATGGCGGCAAGAAGGTGTGTTTTTCCTACACCATAAACACCGTCCAAATAGATGTTTTTCGGTTTTTTGACTTTGGATATTGCCCTTAAAAGCTTTGGCCTTTCTTTGATTTTTCTAAAATCTTCCATCTGTTTTACAAACGCCTTAAGCTTGTTTTTAGCCTCTTCTTGAGAAGGGTAGTTATTGTCTGGATAGTAGTTTTCAAACGTGCACTTTTTGAATTTTGGCGGTATGGCATTTGATTCTATCAGGCTATCTATTGAGACGGAAAAGTCTATGTCGTCTATGTTTAATATTTCATCCTTCAAAGCTCTATACCCCTTTTCCTTAAAAATTCTATACAAAACCTGTCGAGCCTTTTAAGCCCAGCCTCTTTAGCCCACAAAAGCGCTTCCAAATACTCCTCATCCGTTATGGGTCTTGCAATCTCTTCAAACCTGCTTGCAAGTCCCAACGGCATGTATTGTGCCATTATGTTCACATACGTGTTCTTCGATATTTCATTTGCAATGAAGTTTACTATCTCTTTAGTGCCTGCAAGTCTGTTTGGCAAAACCAAATGCCTAATCAACAATCCCCTCACAGCGATACCCTTTTCTATTCTCAAATCCCCAACCTGCTTATGCATGATTTTAATGGCTTTTCTTGTTATCTGTGGATAGTCTTTTGCAGAAGAGTATAACTCTGCTACTGTAGGATCCCAATATTTAAAATCTGGCATGTAAATATCGACTATGCCGTCTAAGAGTTTCAATGTTTTTGGCAGTTCATAGCCGCTTGTGTTGTAGACTATAGGTAGCCTTAACCCCTTGTTTATTGCTATTTTCAAAGCACTTAGCAGTTGAGGGACAACGTGTGTGGGTGTAACGATGTTTATGTTATGGCATCCCTTGTTTTGCAGGTCAATCATCATGTTTGCAAATGTTTCTATTGAAACCTCTTCCCCTTCACATAGATGGCTTGTGGATGCGTTTTGGCAGTAAATACAAAGGAGGTTGCAGCAAGATATAAATATCGTTCCTGAGCCGTTTTTGCCCACAAGCACATCCTCTTCGCCAAAGTGAGGGAAATAATCCGCAATTATTGGCAATAGACCTGTATTGCATATACCTTTTCTGCCCTTTGTTCTGTCAACTTTGCAGACCCTCGGGCAGAGTGTACAGTTTTTTAAGTATTCATAGGCCTTTTCTATTTTTTCGTCTAATTTGCCTTCCTCGAAGGTTTTTAGGTATATAGGCTCAAACATCAGTACCTGATCCTCGGATCCAGCAGGGCGTAAGATATATCTGCAATGAGATTGCCGATCAAGGTTAACAGACTGCTGATTGCCAAGATGCCCATCACAGTGGGATAGTCACGCGCCATAGCAGAATAGTAAAACAACTGTCCCATACCGGGTATGGCAAATATTGACTCTATGATCACGCTACCGCCTATAAGTGACGGTATGGATAGACCCATTATAGTCACAAGTGGGAGCAAGGCGTTCTTTAAAGCATGTTTATATAGAATTGTCTTTTTGTCTATCTTTCTTAAGAACATGAGCTTTATAAAGTCCTTATCCAACACGTCTATCATGCCGCTTCTTACGTACCTTGCAAATCCAGCCAATGATCCAAAGACACCGATGAAAATGGGTAAAGCCAAGTGTTTTGCCATATCCCAGTAGTAGGCGAAAGTGCCTGGCTTAACGTTGAACGAGTGTAAGCCCGATATGGGCAAAATGTGCAATTTTACGCTGAAGAAGAGTATAAGCAAAAGAGCTAACCAAAACGATGGCATAGCATAGCCGCTAAAGACAAAGAACGTAAAGAACTTGTCTATGAATGAGTCTTTCTTTGTGGCTGATATGACGCCTATGGGTATCGATATTAGAAGCGAGAGTATAAGGGTCACGACGTTGATTAAAATTGTTATCGGCAGACGTTCGCCTATTTTTTTGATTACACTAATTCCGTCAACCAAGCTATAACCAAAGTTCAATTTAAACAGGTTTTTTAGCCAGTCAACGTATTGGATGTAGAGCGGCTCGTTTAGATGGTAGATCTTTTCCATGTTTTTAATGGATTCGTAGGATACGTTGGGATTAAATCCACCTGTGGCATTTATGGGGTTGCCCGGTGCCAGGTGTATGATTATGAAGATAATAAACGTTATGCCAATGAATGTTGGTATGATTTCAAGCGTTCTCTTTGCAAGGTATCCCAACATGATACTTGAAAGATTCAAGCTTCTTCTTTTGTGAACATATAAAGATGAGTTCCTCTGGTGTTTTCCCCTCTTGCGGATAGCGGGCAAAGGTTATATAACAGCCTATCATATTTTTGGCTTCTTCTGGATTTATCACACAATTTTTGTCCCTTATCTTTTCTAAAATCCCTTTTTTTAGCTCGACATGGAGTATACTTTTAAATGCCTCTGCATTCTCTGGAAGGTACAGGAACATAAAGGCATCCGCACCTACACGCGACAGTGCATCGATCTTTACGATCTTTTTAAGTTCTTCTGCAACAAAGAGGATAACTCTGTCGCCAACATCCCTCCCGTATTTAAAGTTGATATACGAAGTGTTCTTAATGTCTATCAAAAACAGCGTAAACGGCTTCTTTTCTTTTATGTACTCATCCATAGTTTTGATTAGAAACTTTCTTCTCTTTAGACCCGTCATGAAATCTAAATCTATAATCTCTTTTCTTAACGATTCAATCTGTTTTGGAATAAACGTTGATTCAGTTATGTCTTTGACGCAGCTTTTTATAAGATCATTTTTGACCTCATCTAAAATATCTTGATCAACCTTTTCGTTTTTTAATATTTCGATGGCTTTTTCTGGGCTTAGCGCTTTTCTGTAAGGTCTGTCTGTTGTCAGCGCATCAAATATATCCGC
>WFQR01000112.1 GCA_015486955.1 Hippea sp.
ATAAGCAGGGAAGGATACTGATACCTGCTGTTTTAAGGGAAGATGCAGGTATAGACAAGGATGTTGTTGTTTTAGGTAATTTGGATCACATAGAGATTTGGTCTAAAGAGAGATGGGACAGTGAATCCAAAGCCTTAAGGGAATCTGAAGAGGAACTGGCTGAGGAGATTGAAAAGTTGGGTATTTTTTAAATGAAACACAAGAGTGTTTTAGCGCGTGAACTTATGACCATAATCCAACCCCAAAAGGATAGGGTATATGTGGATATGACGCTTGGTGCGTCAGGTCATACAAAAAAATTGTTGGAATTGTCTCATCCGACTGGCGTTGTTATTGCTTTTGATAAAGATAAAGAAGCGATTAAGAATGGTGAAAAGTTAAAGGAACAGTACGGTGATAGACTGATTTTGGTCAATGATGACTATGCCAATTTAGAAGAGCACTTGGATAGGCTGGGTATTGATCTTGTTGATGGAATTATTTTTGATCTCGGTGTTTCTCTTGACCAGTTAAAATCAGATAGGGGTTTTTCTTTTAGCATCGACGCACCCCTTGATATGAGGATGGATCAATCAAAGCCATTGACGGCTGAAAGGATTGTCAACCACTGGGATATGGAAGAGATTGAAAGGATCTTGAGACTCTACGGAGAAGAACGATTTGCCAAACGTATAGCAAAGGCCATAGTCAAACAGAGACCTATAAAGTCAACAAAGGAGTTGGCCGATTTGGTTGAGCAGGCTGTTCCACGCAACGTATCATTGAAAATCCATCCGGCAACAAGGACGTTTCAGGCATTGAGGATTGTCGTAAATGACGAGCTTGAGAGCCTCCAAATTGGATTAAAAGCGGCAATTAAACGCTTGAGGGTGGGTGGTACTGTTTGTGTTATATCATTTCACTCTTTAGAGGATCGAATAGTTAAACAGACTTTCCGTGAGTACAAGCAAAAAGGTATTTTGAGGTTGATCAACAAGAAACCCATTAGGCCATCTGAAGATGAGGTAAGATCCAACAAGCACGCGCGGAGTGCAAAACTCAGGTGCGCATTGAAGATTGAAACGGAGGTAAAAGATGGTTGATTATGCTCAAGTAAAGGCTTTGGAGCAGGAAGCCGTAAAGTCCGAATCCAAAGTTAGGTCTATATACGTTAATCCGCTGTATTTATCTATAGCGATTCTTACCGCACTTGCCATATACTTTGTTGCCTATCAAAACATGAGTATTGCACAGACGAAACACGAGATCAATACAAAGAGGGTACTACTTCGCTCCCTGATTTTAGAAGAGCAGAGTTTAGTAAAGAATCGGAACCAGCTTCTCAATCCAAAACATATACTATCGGTATCTGGAAAACCTGCAAGTTACGTTGAAATAGCACATTGAATCTAACCCGTTTTAAAGCGGTCGTTTTTCTCATATTCTTAGGTTTTTTAACTGTTTTAATAAAGGACTTTCGCATACAGGTAATAAAATCCAACTACTACAAAAGACTACTTTTAAAGAGTATCACTCATACGGTCCAGCTTTCTGGCTACAGGGGTCTTATCTTCGATTGTAAAAATAGGCCTCTTGCCGTTAATTATCCTTCCTATAGTTTTTTTATTGATCCCTATTACTTCTTAAAGCTGAATCAACACTATTCAAATAGCGACTATTTCAAACTCAAAGAGAAGCTATTTTTTCAGGACATTGAGAAGGTTTTGGGTGTATCTGAAAAACAAATTGAGAGGGTTATACAAAATAAAAGCAAGGATAGATTTGTTGTTTTAAAAAGTAGGGTTTCTTACAAGGAATACAGAGCATTGAAGGACGATCCGAATTTCATACCTGCCTTTGGTTTTGTTAAGTCCTTTAGAAGATACTATCCCGATGGTGAGTTCTCCGCACATGTTATTGGTTTTTGTTTTAAAGATGGTAAGGGAGCTGAAGGATTGGAAAACTATTACGATAGGTTTTTAAAGCCAGAGAAGGTAAAAGAAAGGGTGAAGTACGATGCATTTAAATTTACAGATAGGGTTATACCTAAAAATGGTGATAACTTGAAGATAACGCTTAATCAAGATGTGCAAGATTACCTGCATGTTGAATTGGAAAAGTGCGTTAAGGAACATGAAGCAGACTTTGGCATGGCTGTTGTTGTTAATCCTTATGACGGATCTGTAATAGCGATGGACTCATACCCCTATTACAACAACAATGAGTACTGGAAGTATTCGTATGATTATATAAAGAACAGAACTGTGAGTACGGTGTTTGAGCCGGGTAGTGTTTTTAAACTTTTGACCATGTCTGCTGCTCTGGATAGTGGAATATTTAAAGGCAATGAATTGATAAACTGTGAAAATGGCAGGTGGCGATTGGGCAGGAAGGTAATACACGATGTGGAGAGGTTTAGAACATTGAGTTTTCAAAATGTCTTTGTGTACTCAAGCAATATTGGTAGTGCAAAAATAGCACTGAAGTTGGGAAAGAAGATCTTTTATAGGTATCTTTACAGGTTTGGTCTTGGCAGTAAAACGGGTATTGATACGGTTTCTGAGGCTAAAGGCATTGTTAAGGATATATTTAGCGTGGGAAAACTCGGTCTTGCTAACATGGCCTTTGGGCAAGGTATTGGTGTTACTTTAATTCAACTTGCCGATATGTACAGTGTCATTGCAAACGGTGGATACAGGGTTAAGCCACACATTATCGAGGAAATCTTTAGGGATAATGAAACGTTGTATAGATACAAACCTCATAGGATTAGGATACTGAAGCCGTCAACTATTGAAAAGGTTAAATCGATATTGAGAAAGGTCGTTTTATATGGAACGGGCAAAAAGGCGGCTTTAAAGGATTATGAGGTTGCTGGAAAGACAGGAACAGCCCAAATTGCCAAAAATGGCAAGTATGTAAATGAATATGTGGCGAGCTTTGCCGGTTTTGCACCGTATAAAGACCCTAAATTCGTTATAGTTGTTTCAATATTCAATCCAAAGAAGGGTGGTATATACGGTGGAGATGTGGCTGCACCACTTTTTGCCAAATTAATGGAATTTGTTTTGCACTACTATGGTGTAAAACAGGACAATGACTTGTATTTGAAAAAATAAATTGCTAAAACTTTCCCCGATATGGTTGAGCTTTTAAGTCCTGGCGGAAATTTGGAAAAGATAAAATTTGCCATACATTACGGTGCGGATGCGGTTTACTGCGCACTGAAGAAGTTTGGTTTGAGATCTCAGGCTAGTAACTTGACAAAGGGTGACTATTTAGAAGCTTTAGATTTTGTGCACATTGAAGGCAAGAAACTTTATCTTACATTAAACGCCTATTTGTTTGATAGGGACTTTGAAGAGCTGTTTGAGATTGTAGATTTCTTGAATGAATATCCGCCAGATGGTGTAATTGTCTCTGATTTGGGTGTTTTGAATGTTGTTTACAAGAATACAGATATTCCCATTCACATAAGCACACAGGCCAATGTAACAAATTCGTACGCCGCTAATTTCCTAAAGGATTTCAATGTAAAGCGCATTGTTTTAGCTCGAGAGTTGACACTTGAGGACATAAGAAGGTTCAAAAAGGGAACGGATCTTGAGCTTGAGGCATTTATTCATGGTGCCATGTGCATGGCTTATTCTGGCAGGTGTTTTTTGAGTGCCTATCTTACAGGTCGGAGCGCAAACAAGGGAGATTGCACTCAAAGTTGTAGGTGGAAATACACGGTTATTGAACACAAAAGACCCAATATGCCCATGGATGTTGAGGAACACAAAGAAGGCACATTCATATTCAACTCCTACGACATGTGTGCTTTACCTATACTGCCACAGTTGATAGAAAGCGGCGTTAGTTCACTGAAGATCGAAGGCAGGATGAAGAGTGTGTATTACGTTTCTGTTGTAACGTCTGTGTATAGAGATGCACTAAATACGATAATTGAAGGGGGAGACTTTAAGTCGATGATTCCCTATTACATGAAGGAACTTGAAAGTGTGAGCCACAGGCCTTATTCTTTGGGATTCTATCTCGGACAACCCAAGCAGTATCTAAAGTCCTCAGGTTACATAAGGAATTGTAAATTCTGCGGTGTTGTTGTTGACTATTCGGATGGAATGGCAAAGATACAAGTGAGGGATAGGATTGAAAGGGGACATTACGAAATTATACTGCCCAACCTAAAACGGGTATCTTTAAATTTGGATTGTCTTTACGATGAAGACGGAAATGCAAAATTTTATGGAAATCCCAATGAATTTGTGTATATTAGGTTACCTGAAAAAGTTGAAGAACTGTCGTTGTTAAGGAAGTGCCATGAGAGTAATAGCGGGGAAGTTGAAGTACAAAAAGCTGTATTATAAAAAGAATCCCTTTTTGAGACCTACGCGAAGTATTGTAAGGAAATCGTTTTTTGACACTATGATGGGTTTGATTGAGGGCAGTGTATTTTTAGATCTGTTTGCCGGTAGTGGTTCTGTTGGTATGGAGGCTTTGTCGAGAGGAGCAAAGAAGGTTGTATTTGTGGATAATTCGAAAGATAGCATATCGTTGATAAATCGTAACACCAAGGGAATTGATAATGTAGAGGTGATTAGATCGGATGCGGAGAGGTTTTTGGACAGCGAAATTATGAAGGTTGTTGATGTGGTTTACATAGATCCACCATATGAATTCGATTTTGATGGGTTTTTGGACAAATTCTTTTCTAAAGTAAACAGAAATGCGATTGTTTGCGTGGAACATGATATAAGGACACCGCTTAGAGAGAGTTTTAACGATTTTAAGCGCATAAAGAGCAGGAAGTTTGGAAAAAATACGCTTGATTATTATGGAGTGGAAGATGAGTGATATTACAGCCATTGTGCCAGGTACGTTTGATCCCATTACCAACGGGCATTTGGACATTATAAAACGCGCCAAGAAACTCTTTGATCGCGTTATTGTTGCTGTTGCTGTAAATGCTGGCAAAACACCACTTTTTACCTTCGATGAAAGGGTTGAGTTGACTAAGAGGGTTATAGAGGACGATGAGGAATTGAGAGGCGTTGTGGTAGAAGGTGTTAAAGGGCTGTTGGTGGATTTTGCAAAGAAAGAGAATGCGAAGGTTATTGTAAGGGGTTTAAGAGCCGTTAGCGATTTTGAATATGAATTGCAGATGGCATTCATGAATAGAAGGTTAAATGAAAATGTCGAGATGATTTATCTAATGCCATACATCAAGTACTCGTTTTTAAGTTCGTCCATAATTAAAGATGTGTTCATAAATGGCGGTGATATATCGAAGTTTGTACCGAGACAGGTTGTAGAAGCCATGAATAAAAAAATTGGAAGGGGTGAAGTGTAATGAGTAAACCAAAATTAAGTAAGAGGATCGGTGTAATTCAGCCATCTTTGACTATTGGCATTAGTGCAAAGGCCAAGGAATTGAGGAGCCAGGGTGTCAGTGTAACAAATTTTGCTGCAGGAGAACCGGACTTCGATACGCCAGATAACATCAAGTATGCCGCTATCAAATCTATAGTTTTCGGTAATACAAAGTACACACCTGCTGGAGGTATGAATGAGCTAAGGGATGCCGTTGTAGAGAAAGAGAAAAAGAGGAATGGGCTTGAGTATAAAAGGGAGAACGTGTGCATATCTGTAGGTGCAAAGCATTCGTTGTTTAACATAGCTTCTGTAATGTTGGATGAGGGTGACGAGATTATAATCCCTTCGCCATATTGGGTAACGTATGAGGCGATCGCGAGGTACGTTGGTGCAAAACCTGTTATAGTTGAGACAGAGGAAGAGAACGGCTTTGTGCCTAAAATTGAGGACTTGGAGAGGGCAATTACAGAGAATACGAAGATGATATTGATAAACAACCCATCCAATCCAACGGGTGCCACATACACAGAAGAAGACCTCAAAGCAATAGCAGAGTTGGCGGAGAAACACGATCTGTGGATCATATCCGATGAGATTTATGAAGAGATCGTGTTTGATGGCTATAGGCCCGTTAGCATAGCCAAACTGTCCGATTATGCAAAAGAGAGAACGCTTGTTGTGAACGGTGTAAGCAAGACGTATTCAATGACGGGATGGAGAATTGGCTATACGTGTGGTGATAAGGATGTAATAGCTGCCATGATAAAGTTGCAATCACAGAGCACAACAAATCCAACGTGTGCTGCCCAGGATGCTGCCATTGAGGCTTTGCTTGGCCCTCAGGATAGTGTTGAGAAGATGAGAAGGGCTTTTGAGGAAAGAAGAAACTACATTGTTTCTGAGCTTAACAAGATTGATGGTATAACATGCCACAACCCTAAAGGTGCATTTTACGTATTTCCTAACGTTTCGTCGTTCTATGGTAAGAAGGTTGAGGGCAAAGAGATTAAGAACTCCATGGATTTTGCAACGCTTCTGCTTGAAATTGAGCACGTTGCGTTGGTTCCTGGCATTGCTTTTGGAGCGGATAATTTCGTTAGGATATCCTTTGCTACGAGTTTAGAGGAAATCGAGGAAGGTATTAGGAGACTTAAAAACTTTGTTGCCAAAATTAGCTAATTCTTATGGCTGAAGAAGATAGAAAAGATACGCAGCAGGAACCAAAGGAAGACGAAGAGGTCATAGTTATAGAGGATGAGGAAGAAACAGAACCTAAGGGTGTTGAGGAGCATGAAGGAGCGCCTGAAGAGGAGAGTGAACCTAAAGAGAAAATCGTAGAGGAAAAACCCGAAGAGATTAAGAAAAAACCTAAGTGGATTGTTTACGGTATTGTTGCGGTGGTTGTCATAGTGACAGCTGCCGCTTTTTTGTTGCTTCACAAAAAGCCAGCGCCGAAAAAACCTGTAAAGCACGTTGTCCATAAAGCTGTAAAGCCAAAACCCAAAAAGAAAAAGGTATTACCACAAGCGTATAACCCCATTGTTGATGTCCATTTTATAAACGCCATTCGCCTTCAGGAAGAGGGCAAATACAAAAAGGCACTTGAGCAGCTAAAGAAGGCCACATTTGACCTGTATATCTCCTACTACGGCATAGGGTATATCTACCTTAAAATGGGCAATGTGAAAAAGGCAAAGGAGTACTTGTTTGATAAAACAAAACGCTATCTTCTTCTTGCTGTACACAACAACCCCAACTACGTCAACGGATATGTGAATCTGTTTAGGATTTACATGGCCCAAAAGGAGTACAACAAGGCAAAGCAGATGATCAAGCTTTTAAAAGATACACAGCTTGACAACAAAGATGTTCAACTGATGAAGGTGTACTACAACTATGTAGTGGACAACGACACATCGAAGCTCTTTGAGATGCTTTCAGAATACCCGCACTCGCCGCTGCTTTTGAGCCTTGCAGGTGATTATTATTTGAAGCAGGGTAATACCCAGGCGGCGCTGAATTACATGAGACGGGCTTTGAGTTATTATCCCATGGGCAGCGTCTTTTACAATACGTCACTTATAGAGACCCAAAATGGCAACTATAGGGTTGCAATGAACAGCATCCCGAAGATGTACTACATGGATATGAGCAAGATTCCCTGTAAGAATTTTTTGGCCTTCTTTTTACTCTTTAGAGCCAATAAGTTTAATGCTGCAAATAAGTTCCTTTCTCTAAATGGTGATAACAGCAGTGAGTGTTTTGATCACTTCAAAATAATACCTGAGGTGAGATCACCATTAACGATTGATAGTTACTCTTACAGGATGGATTTTAACTATATCTTGGCAGCCGAGATTTTGAATATGTATTTGAAACCCGTGAATCTTTTGCCAAATAAGGCAACACCACAAATCAAATTGGGTTTCTTGTATCAGCAGTTGGGTTTACCTGAAAAGTCCGCAAACGAATTTGAACAGGCTGCCCATTTTTCTGAGGCGGTGTTATTGAGTGAATATGCAAATAAGTTCTACATTCAGGGTGATTACAGAACGGCTTTGATGTACTATAAATCCGCTCTTTCTAAAGTGCCTACAAACCCTCTTCTTGTATATAATGTTGCCATAATGAGCTTGAAAAATCACGATGTAGATACGGCTAATATGCTATTGACAAGGCTCATGAACACCTATCAGCAATTTCCTTTGCCATATTTGGCGATGTTTATTGTTAAAGAGGTGAAGGGTAAGCACATGGATGCGATTAAGTATTTAAACACCTTCTCCCAACGCGTAAAGTCTTTGGACGAAGAAGCGCAGAAGAAACTAAAGTATTTAACGATATTTTCAGATTACATCATCGATAGGGAGAATTTTGATAAAAGCAGGATTAAAAAGCTGGGAGATTATGAAAAGAAGGTCTTTTTACTATTTGAGGCGGCTTTAAATCAAGACATCGATTACCTATTTATCCAAAGAGATTTTGAAAGGTCTATGCATCTGTATTGGAACCCTAAAAGTCTTGTTACTCTGTGCAATTACTTTTACGAAAACTACCACAACGATTTCTTGCGGAGGCTCATGGCGACGATGTATTTGATGAACAATGAGCCCAATAAGGCCTATGAGGCTATGTACGATATTAAGGTTTATTCAGCTGAGGACTACTACAAGCTCGGCGTTGCCTATCTTTTGGCAGGATACCCTGATATTGCAGATAACTTTTTTACGAAGTCAATTTTGAAAGGTGTGAATTTTTATAATTCCTATGTTGCTAAAGCGATTATTCAAGCTGAAAAAGGGAGTTTGGTGGGAATTAAATACTACTTGAAAATAATCTTAAAAAAACAACAGAATTTAGCTTGGCTCAATACGGATGTTTACTTGACGTATAAGATTGTGTTGAAATGAAGAGGTTTCTAAAGTC
>WFQR01000113.1 GCA_015486955.1 Hippea sp.
AACGGTTTGAAGGCAAAGAGCAAGTTTTTAATGCAGATTTTGGCTGCCTTTTTGGTTGCTTACATGATCTTTGAGTACGACAGGAGTGTTAATCTATGTGCGGGCTGCGTCTACATTCCTTTTGTAAAAAATGGTGTTTTAAACCTGGGTTTGTTTTACATCGCTTTTGCTGTTTTTGTTATTGTTGGAACTTCCAATGCCGTTAACTTGACAGACGGTCTGGATGGTCTTGCAACGGGTCCTTCGCTTACTACGATAATGCCTTTAGCGATATTTTCATATATTTCGGGAAACGTAATTTTTTCTCACTACCTGCATCTGCCGTATGTAGCCGGTGTTGGAGAATTGAGTGTGTTACTTTCTGCTTTGGCTGGATCTCTGCTTGGTTTCTTGTGGTATAATTGCTATCCTGCTGAGATCTTCATGGGCGATACGGGTTCTTTGGCAATAGGTGGGATGCTTGGCATTGTGGCGGTTGCGATAAAGGAAGAGATTGTGCTTGCAATTGCAGGCGGTATCTTCGTTATGGAGACGCTCTCTGTCATCATTCAGGTTACAAGCTACAAAACAAGGGGGGAACGTGTCTTTAGGATGGCGCCCATTCATCACCATTTTGAGTTAAAGGGGTGGCCTGAGTCGAAGGTCATTGTTAGGTTTTGGATCATTTCGCTTGTTTTAGCTCTGCTATCTTTAACAGCTTTAAAGTTGAGGTAGAAATGTCGGTTGCCGTTTTGGGTTTTGGAAAAAGCGGACAGGCAGCCTATGGGTTGCTTAGGAATAAAGGATACAATGTAGAGGTTTTTGACGATAAGGTTGCAGAGACAGATAAAGAGGGTTTCTTTTTTGGTAAGAAAGCCGAAGTCTTTTTTGATAGGGTCTATGATTTTGTCGTTACAAGTCCCGGTATAAAGCCGTCGCATAGGTTTATTCAGTCGGCCTTGAAGAAGAATATAGAGGTTATAAGCGAGCTTGAACTTGCAAGCAGGTTTGCAAAGAAGCCTATAATTGCAATAACGGGGACGAACGGAAAGACGACGACGGTTAAGTTGATCGAGAGCATTTTGAATGCCTACGGTTTTAAGGCTTTGGCCTGTGGAAACTATGGTGTGGCATTTAGCGATGTTGTGGATGAGGATGTGGATTTCTTTGTGGTTGAGGCAAGTAGCTTTCAGCTTGAGTTTACGAAGGATTTTAAGCCTTTTGTTGCGGCGATTTTGAACATTGACTTTGACCATTTGTATTGGCATGGGAGTATGGAAAATTACATAAACGCAAAAAAGAAGATCTTTAAGAATCAGGTTAGCGATGATTATTTTTTAAAAAACGATGACGATAATTACGCTTTTGATGGCAAATCCAAGCTTTTGGTAGTTTCTAAGAAGAATAGAAATGCTGATGTGTATATAACGGGTAACGGTGTGGTTGTAAACTTAAAAAAACAGTTTATAATAGACAAAACACGATTGTTTGGTCTGGGTAATTGGGAGAATATAGGATTTGCTGCACTGATTTGTTCTGTTTTAGGTGTTCAAGAGAAAACAATTAAGGAGGTGGTAAGGGAAATGAGCAATTTGGAGCATAGAATTGAGTATGTTACAGAGATTGACGGTGTTAAATTTTACAACGATTCTAAAGCTACAAACTTGGATGCTGTGGAGAATGCTTTGAAGTCTTTTGAAAAGAAGAAAAACATCGTTTTGATTCTTGGCGGGAAACATAAGGGCGAATCGTATGCGAGACTTTTGCCACTTTTGGAAGAGTATGTGCGAGCCGTTGTGGTTTATGGCGAGGATAGAAAACAAATCATGCAAGAGTTGAGTGATTTTTTGCCAATACCGTTGCCTGCCGTAAACATTTGGGGAGCTGTAAGGGGTGCGTTTGAGGTTGCGTTTAAGGGCGATATAGTGCTGTTTAGTCCCGGCGGGTCGAGTTGCGAACCGTATAAGAACTTTGAGGAAAGGGGGCAGGCATTTAAAGAGGAGGTAATGAAGTTCAAGGAAGAGTATGACGCAGCGCCACTCATTTAGGCCTTCTTTTATTGTTATACCGTTTTTTCTTTTGTTGGGTATAGGCATTGTAGAGGTGTGGTCGTCTTCTTATTATTTTGCGTACAGGAAGTTCGGTGACCCCAATTTTTTCTTAAAAAGGGAGATTTTGTTTGTTTTGGTATCCATTGTCTCTGCATTTATTTTTTCACTTTTGGACTACAGGATCCTCAAGAAACTTTCTGTGCCCATTGTTCTCCTTTCCATTTTTTTACTTTTAATGTTGCACATAAATGGTGTCAACATAAGGGGTGCTGTTAGATGGCTTAGGGTCGGTAGATTTCTTTTTGAGCCATCGGGATTTGCAAAATTGGCTTTGCTAATCTATTTGGCCGATTTTATTTCACGTAAACACAAGTATAGATCGGATATGGCACGTGGCATTTTCCCCATTGCTTTAATTACAGGCGTGATTTTTCTTTTGATTGCTTTAGAACCCGATGTGGGCACTGCACTCCTTGTTGGCTTGACGTTTTTGGGAACGATCTATGTTTTTGATTATAAACCTAAACATATATTATTGCTTGTTTTTCCCATTATTTTAGTCTCTGCGTTGATTGTTT
The DNA here is from genome assembly GCA_015486955.1 of Hippea sp. GTDB lineage: Bacteria > Campylobacterota_A > Desulfurellia > Desulfurellales > Hippeaceae > Hippea. Next base: position 2,609 of record WFQR01000113.1, read on the forward strand.
ATGCCTATCCAGAAAAGCTCCAAAGGGTTATCAATTTCTTTATTACGGATAAGGTTAACTATCAAATTGAACATGCACTGATCGCTTTGGGTAGCGGAGGAATACTTGGTGCTGGGCCTGCTAAAGGTGTTTACAAAAGCCTCTTTGTGCCCGACTCTTACAATGATTTTATAATGGCTGGTATAGGTGAGGATTTTGGTCTTTTGGGCGTGTTCTTGGTTATTTTTCTTTTGCTTTCAATTTTGATGTTTATATTTGCTGTTTCCAAAAGATGTAGGGACAGTTTTGGTAAGGCATTGAGTTTCGGCATAGGTTTGATGCTGTCTTTGGAAGCCTTGATGAATTTGTTCAGTGTATATCACTTGATGCCGCCAAAGGGTATAACCATGCCGTTTTTGAGTTACGGTGGAACGAGCCTTCTCATTCAGGGTGCGATGATCGGTGTTGTTTTGAGTATTTACAGATATTGCGAGTTTGCATAGTGGAGAAAAAGCTCAACTATTTGTTTGTTAGAAAGACGTTCAATATATACATTGTAAGGCATCCAGAGGTTGAAAATTACAGAAAAAACGTGTTTAATGGAACTATAGATGTTGATTTGTCTCTGAATGGATATAGACAGGCAAATGAGCTGTTTGGGTTCTTTAAAAACAAAGGTGTAAAACGTGTGTACACATCTCCACTAAAGCGATGTAAGATAGTTGCAGAGAAGTTTAAGGGTGTATGCGATGTTAAAGTTGACAGTAGATTAAGGGAAAGGGGTTTTGGCATTTTTGAGTCTTTGAGTTGGGAGGAAATTGAAAAAATTTATCCTGAAGAAGCAAAAGCCTTCTTAAAGGATCCGTTTTACTATAGGCCCAGAGGCGGCGAGAGCTTTTACGATGTGGAATTGAGGGTTAGGGATTTTATAGATAGCAAACTAAAGAAGTTCAATGAAGATGTGTTGATAGTTGCACACGGTGGTGTAAACAGGGTTTTTATTGCCCATTTTTTGGGTATGGAGAGGAACTTTGTTTTAAGGATTTCTCAGGATTATGCGTGTATTAACCACTTTCAAACAGATGGGGATT
>WFQR01000114.1 GCA_015486955.1 Hippea sp.
ACATCCTTTTTAACACGGCCGTTGACCACCCACAAAAACCTCTTTATAGGTATTTTGCTATTTATATAACCATGAATAATATCTACAAAACCCTTGTCACAGGTGAATGTGCCGTTTTCAAATCCGCTACAATAGTACATGGCATAACCGTCGGGATAGGACTTCTCCTTCTTAAAATCCCAACTACCGAGGTAACTGATAGCGTAGAATTTGCCAATCATATCCTCTGTGAACAAAACGTAGTTGTCGTTATCTTTTATCGGCTTTGAGTAATCAAAGGCCATCTGAACAGCTTTTCTTGCTGAAATATTGTCTTTCTCTATGGCATCCATAATGGGTTTCACACCGTAGCTATCCATAAAAGAGATAATATGGTAGAGAAGTGTCTCATTATCGCTTATTAAGGCCTTCGCAACAAGATATGTCCTTGCACCGCCATGGGCACCACCGTCGTGATATGTGGCATAACCATCCATGTCCTCTATGGCATATCCATAGTCCCACCAGGAAAATATAGCTGCCTTGTTGATCCTATTTTTGATTTGCAAAAAAGACCTCACGATGGGGGCTTGAATAGAGGGAAGGGGAACGAATTTATACGCTGTAGTATGCAACAAAGCTACCATCAATATTACCGTTACAAAAAACGACACAACATTTGCCTTTAAGTTACTAAAATTTAACCTATGGAAAATCATATCAATAACAAAACCCAAGCCAGCACCGACAAACGGGGCTAAAAACATAACCGTTCTGTTTGAACTTTTGAAAGCCAAAAAGCCAAGTAAAACTATGGGCAAGATTGGTATAACCCTAAGCCCAAGTGCAAAGAGCATGCCGAGAGACAAGATTAAACCAACACCATCCAATAGCTTGTTTGAGAGAATATACACAATGACCTTTGAAGGACTGATATGTTCCGTTTCCGTTATAGTTTTCATAATATTGGGAAAATTGCCTGTTGAAACAGCTTTAACTTCACCGTATTTTCCAAAGAAACTTACAACACCTCCAAAACCTTTTATCACCAAAACCGGATTTGCAAATATGATAAAAAGCAGCGTGGCTATAACTATCTGCTTGAGTTCAACCTTGCGTATCAAAAGCATAATGATAAAGAGTGCAAGATAGACAACGTCTATACCGTAATGGGCATACCACCAGCCAAAAAGTAAGAAGTTCAGTCCCAAAAGGGCAGAGTAAATAAGCCTATTCCGATTACTCTTTGTTTCCGAAGCAAGGAGTATAAGTAAAGAACCCGAAAACATAAAAAACAACTGTAAAAGATCCGTATCAACACGACCCATGGCTGTTCTTATGGCATACATCCAAGAAAAGGCGCCCACAAAGGCACCCGTTAAGCCGGCAATGGGCATATCGGCCAACCAAAAATAGTAAACCATAGGCAAAATAAAAAGACCCGCAAGAACAGAAACCAAGATCAATCCGCTCATATAGATCGACTTCCCAGAGATAGAAGAAAACCAGCTAATCATGGCACTCAACAATGGTACGGGATGGGGTTTCACGGTGTTTGTTGGATAAGCCCTCAACGTGTCGTTATCCGATTTATAATACGTGCCGTTTTTATACTCCTTTGCATACCTCAACCAAAAGTAGGCATCAAGCGTCGTCATGGCAGGGTAGTTGTCAACAAAGTATACCTTTGGATGTGCTTTCCACACCTGAAATTGATGGTATCTAAAGTAAAACGAAGCAAAGTAAAGCAAAACAGCCAAGACCAATACTGTGGGCAAACCCATATAAACCGCTTTTTTCATTTTACCACCCACTTCTTCTCGACCAAAACAACACCTTTATACAGTATCCTCCCAATAAACTCATCACCGACACTAAATCCACCAACGCCTTTAGGAGTGCCTGTCATCAACAGGTCATAGTCGTAAAAGCTAAAGTACTTTTTAGCTTCTTCAAAAATCTCCAATGGTTTGTGTATCATAAGCGACACATCGCCCTTTTGCTTAAGCTCGCCATTGATGTAAAGCTCTACACCTAAATCGTCTATATTCCCATCAAAACTGACAAATTCACTGAAGACAGCCGCACCGTCAAATGCCTTGGCCTTCTCCCAGGGTAAACCCTTCTCTTTTAACTTGCTTTGCACATCTCTCAACGTCAGATCGAGACCAAAACCGACACCAACCAACCTAACGCTTTTAACAATAAACGTAATCTCACCTTCATAATGACACTGACCAAAACTCGGCAACCTCAAATCCTCACTTATGGCACTGTTGGGCTTTATAAACAAAGCCATCTCGCTTGGCGGTTCGTTATTTAACTCTTTTATGTGTTCCACATAGTTCCTTGCTATACACACAACCTTTGACGGATACACCTCAACACCATCAAAGACAACGTGATTCATAACCCACCTCACTCAAGTTCAATTACATTACCAACATTGTTAAAAAACACCCTTTCACCAAATTCACAGTAAAGTCTTGCAGTCATCTTTATACCCGTGCAATGGGACGGCCCCATCATCTTTAGGTTCATGCCTTTAAGCGCTTTAACCGTCTCCTCCCTTTGTTTTTCGGATGCCGGACCCAAGTGTGTTCCACCAGCAAAGCCTATAACCTTCTTCCCAAACTTCTTCTCAACATCCAAAATTATGTTTATTATCCCTCTATGAGCACAACCAAACAGGATAAACAGCCCGTCCTTTGTGTCCAAAACAACACTCATGTCGTCCTCAACGTTGTCTTTAACAAGCTCCCCGTCCTTTTCATATACAAAGTTCTTATCCACCTCTTCAAAATCCGTTGTCATGTTTTCAAACCCAGTTGTAAAAACACCCTTAGCTACCTCTATTGGTTCCTCACTTAAAATAAACTCCGCACCCTTACCCTCAAAAAACTCTCTATCCTCAATGCCAATATACCTCAAGTTTCCATCATCGGACAGTTTTGAATAGCGCTTTCTGAATATCTCAGGATGGGCGTAAACCTTAGGTTTAGTATAGTCCAAAACGAACTTCAAACCACCAACATGGTCATAATGCCCATGAGAAAGTATGACTTTCTTAACCTTTGTTAAATCCACACCCATCAACCTTGCATTATGAACGATGGCATCGGTTTGACCCGTATCAAACAAAATAAACTCACCATCCCTTTCAATGAGCATGGAAAGCCCGTGTTCTGCCCTTTGTTTTGCTTTAACAGCCGTATTTTCAACCAAAACAGTTACCCTAATCATCTTGTAACTCCAACGCCTCTTTTAAATCAAGTGTTTTCTCATATATAGCCTTCCCCACAATTACACCCTTAACCCCTAAAACTTCTAAACCCTTCAGGGCTTTAATATCGTCCAAATCCCTTATACCTCCAGAAACAATTATGTCCATATTCGTTTTCATGGCAATATTTTTGTAAAAATCCACTTCTATGCCCGCAAGTGTTCCGTCACGGGAGATATCTGTAACAATGGCTTCCCTTATGCCCATATCCTTCATCTTAAGCAAGAACTGTATATGTTCTAACTGTGAATCCTCTTGCCATCCATACACCTTTACAAATCCGTTCTCCACATCCACACCGGCAATGATCTTCTCGCCAAACCTATCAACAATCTTCTCAAATTCCTTCGGGTCCTTAATGGGCAGTGTACCAATAACAAGTCTCTCCACATAGCAACACAGAACCTCTTCGGCATCCAAAAGGCTCCTGATACCCCCTCCCACCTCAACAAGCGATTTACTCTTTTCAGAGAGCTTCCTTATGAGCTTTCTGTTATTCCTCTCACCACCGCTGAATGCCGCATCCAAATCTACAATATGAACGCGCCTCACACCCAACGAATTAAACCAATCTATGAGTTCAAGGGGATTCTCGCTGTAAACCGTTACATTATCTTTCCTTCCCTTTATTAACCGAACGGCTTTGCCGTCCATCAAATCAACGGCAGGTATAACAATCATAACTTTCCCTCGCAAATCTTACAGAAATTCTCTAAAACCTTAAGTCCAACGTGCTGGCTTTTCTCCGGGTGAAATTGAACGCCCCAAACGTTGCCTTTGTTTACGGCAGCCGTAAAATCAACGATATAGTTCG
>WFQR01000115.1 GCA_015486955.1 Hippea sp.
AGGCCAAGTCCTGTACCCTTTTTACCCTTTGTAGTAAAGTATGCATCGAATATGTGATTGATGATTCTCTCGTCGATGCCTCCACCGTTATCTTCAATCTCTATTATGGCTTTTTCGTTTTTCATATACGTTTTTATGGTTATTACAGGATATTTTATGTTTCTCTCCATGAGTACGTCTCTTGAATTGTTTAGTATGTTGAGTATGGCATGTTTAAGCTCGTTGCCATATAGTTCTATGACGCAGTTACAGTTTAACTCTGTTTTTATCTCTATATTTTTGCTCGCAAAATGGTCGTTGATTATCCGTAATAGATTTTTTATTAGCTCATCTATATTTGTGGGTTCCTTTGTTGTTTCTGATCTGAAAAAGTTTCTGAAGTCATCTATGGTTTCGCTTAGATGTTTTACATAGTCGAGGATGTTGTTGAGCTTTTCTGTGAATGTATTTTCATCTATGTTTCCCATTTGTATGCTTATCAAAAGGTTGTTCACTGTTGCAGATATTGCATTTAAAGGTTGTCTCCATTGGTGTGCTATCATCATCATTATATCTCCCACAGCAGCAGCTTTGGATTGATGCATAATCATTCTATCTTTTTTTAGATTTTTCTCGGTTTCTTCTCTCACTTTTCTGTGCAGTTGTTTGTTTAACTCGTTCAACTGCTCTTGCAGTTTCTTTATGGGTGTAATGTCAACGGCTGTTATAAGGATTACATCTTCGTTTTTTATTTTGATTTTTGTGGCTTTTGCAAGCGTATTTAAAACGGTGTTGTCCTTTTTTACAAAGTTTAGCTCAAAAATTCTGCCGTTTTTTGTATTCTTTTCAATTTTTTCTGTTTCATTTGGCAATAATATGCTTTGTATGCTTTTGTTTTTCAGCTCTTCTTTTGTGTAGTTTAGTGTATTAAGTGCGGTTTCGTTGACTTCAAAATAGCTTCCATCTGATTTGTAAAGTAATACCATCTGAATGGAGTTTTCCATTATCGTTTCGAAGTTCTTCAGTGATTCCTCAAGCCTCTTTTTTGTTTTTGATAATTCCTGGTTCTTTTTGTAATACGTCAAAGCTATGAGGAAGAAAACAGACATTGCACCGAGTGAGAACAAAACAATGTGAAGTATAAATTTTTGGTACATTTCTTTTGTTTGTTTTGCTAATTGATAGGAAATGATCTCTTCTACGCCCTTTTTTCCTATTTTAGACAGTGACTTGTTTATTATGCTGACAAGCGTTGGCACCCGTTTGTTTATTGCCATAGAGATTTCAACGTATCTGTTTGTCGACCCCACAATTTTTATGTTTTTTAAGTGGTTCTTTTTTATGTAATAGGTTGCAATAAGAGAACTTGATAAAGAGAAATAATAGGAATTTTTCTCGAGATTTTTAAACACGTCATTATAAGTATTCAACTCTTTGATGGTTATCTGTGGGCATAACTGTTTTATTGCCAATATAGGGTAGGTGTTTTTTACTTGGAGAAAGATCTTATTTTTTAGTGTGCATAGTGAGTTTACAAGACCTATGTTGCTCTTTGAGAATATAAACAGTTTCTCTTCTGCATAAGGATTACTAAAAAGAGCTTGATTTTTTAAGAGTTTTCTGTTGCCTATAAGCGGCAAGAGAAAACATTTGCCTTTTTTAAAGGATTCAAGCGATTCTTCGAGGTTTTGAGTTTTGATATACTTGAATTTCAGGTGGGTGATGTCAGATATTTTCTTTAAAATGTTTATGGATATACCTTTTGGTTTTCCATGTTTATCTAAAAATTCAAAGGGTTCAAAATGGGGTCTTATGCAGTAGGTAATTACAGGGTGGTTTCTTATGAAGCTCAGTTCTTCTTTTGTAAATAATTCTAACTTGGGCGCTGTTTTTATGTAGTCGGATAAATTTTTCGGTGGTTCTACATTTAGGATTTTGGCGAATTTTGACACTATTTCCCTGACTATTTCCTTATTTATCGATCCTATTGTGAAAACATCGGGCATGATTACATCTTCGAGCATATTTGCTTCAAACAGGAGGGCCCTTAAAGATTTTCTGGATGAGTATTTTGTGAAAATTATTTTGGCTATTTCTTTTTTGTGTGAAAGTGCATACTGCCATCCCTCTATAGATGCTTGGACGAATTTTTTTACTACATTAGGATGGTTTTTAAGGAATTTCCTTGATGTAAAAAGGTTTCCCGAATATGCGAATATGCCATAATTCGATGGATCAATGATGTTATACGCTACACCAGCTTCATTGAGCAGGTATGTTTGGTTTGTAATGTATATGGGTATTGCATCAACTTTACCTTCTATAAATGGCCTTATTGTGTAAGCACCTTTCTTTTTGATTATCTTTTTGAAATGGATGTGAAATTTCTTAATCAAAAGACCCACGCTTGTTAGCGTTATATCTGTTGCTCCACACAATAGCACTTTGTTGTTTAGGTCTTTGGGAAACAGTATAGACGGCTTAACCGCCAAAACGAGGGGAGATTTTTTGAAGAAATTTGCCAGTAGGACTACAGGTTTCCTTTTCAATATGTATGTAAAAATTTCGCTGTCTGCAACGCCAAAATCAGCTTTGCCTTTCAAAACATCGTCAATTGTATTACCTTTGTCGTATTCAATAATTTTAACATTCAGTCCCGCCTTTTTATAGAAACCTTTCTCCTTTGCTGCTATGTAGCCTGCAAATTCAAATTGGTATTTCCAGTTTAGCTTAAGCCTTATCTTTATCGGCTTTGCTATAGAGGTGTGGGTTAGAAAAATAACTAAGATAGCAATTAAAAATCGTTTCATTCTTTTAGTGAAGGTTCTGGTTTTCCTATGTAATACCCTTGTGAATAATCTATACCTAAGGATTTTACTATTTCGAATATTTCTTCATCTGCCACAAATTCAGCAACCGTTTTATAGCCCTGTCTGTCTGCAAACATCTTTATCGCCTCGATTATATCGATGCTGCTTTTGTTGCTTTTTATATTTTTGATGAGGCTTGCATCAATTTTTATGTAATCCGGTTCGTACTCTATAATACGGGAAAAATTCGAATAGCCGCTACCAAAATCATCAATGGCAATTTTCGCTCCAACACGCTTCATATTTTTTATGAAGTTTTTTACCAAATGCTCCTGTTTTATACTCTCATCTTCTAACAGTTCTATGACCAGTTTTTCTGCAATTTTAGGGTTGTTTCTTAATTCAACTATAAGTGTCTCTCTGATTTTTTTGTCTTCTATATCCAAAGAAGACAGGTTTACCGAAATTTCTTTTTTTGTTTTCTCTATCATATTTAATGTATTTTCTACGACAATTTGGGTTATTTGTTTGTAGTATTTTCCAATTTTGGCTATTTCCAAAAAGACAAAAGGTGTAAGAACATTGCCATTTGAGTCAATTAGCCTGACAAGTGATTCGTACTTTTCTATTTTACCTGTTTTGTTGTTTAATATGGGTTGATAGTAGGACACAATTCGGTTGTGCTTTATGGCATCCTTTATGATTTTTAGTATTCTGATATTTTCCTTCGCCTTTTGTTGCATCTTTTGATATAAGCCATCTGCTTTTACTATATCCAGCTTTTCGTTTTCTGCTTTCTTTATTCCCAAAGATGCGTTTTTAAACATATATTCCTTTTCTTGAGAAAAACTGATGAGTAGCTCTATTTCGTAATCGTATTGGCCAACCTTTATTGGTGTATTTCTTATTTTTTCCTGAAACGATTTTAATATACCCAAAAAGTCATTTATATTTTTCTCCGTTATCTTGTAATCCTTTAAGAACGCAAACTCCCCATCACCTAACTCTGTTGAAAAGTCAAAGGAAAAACCGTCGGGCAATGCCTTTTTTGCTGTTTTAAGGAATTTGTTTTGCAACTCTTCGAGCATCTTTTCGCTATACAATGTTTCTAAATCTTCGTAATCTTCAATTTTACACAAAACCAACACAGGATTCTTTAGCTCGTTGATTTTATCCTGTAAAACCTTCTTGGGATTTATTAGGTCCGTTACATTTTCCCTTACGGCTATATATTCAACAATATTTTTCTTATCATCCAATATAGGTGCAATGTGGGCTTTAAAGTAAGCCGCTTTTCCATCTTTTGTTCTATTTTTAACCAAACCTCTCCAGATTTTCTTTGATTGTATGGTTTCCCATAGGTCTTTGAATGCAGCTTTGGGCATGTCAGGGTGCCGTACAATGTTATGGGGTTTGCCTATTAGTTCCTCTTTTGTGTATCCACTTGCCTTGCAGAACTGCTCATTTGCGTATGTTATTACGCCCTTTGGATCCGTTTTTGTTACTGTAAAGCTTTCGTCTATTATGTGTTTGTATTGGTTGAGCAACTCTATAGCTCTGTCCCTTTCCTTCCTGAGTATGGTTTTTTCTAACACTCTGTACACCGCTTCCATTAATTGGTCAATGTCTATGGGTTTCAAGATATAGCCATATACACCTATTTTTATGCTTTCCATCAGGTATTCTGTGTTGTTGAATGCAGTTATTATG
>WFQR01000116.1 GCA_015486955.1 Hippea sp.
TGGAGGTGTTGGAACGAGAAGGTATGGATGATTTTTATGATGCACTGAAAAGCGCAAGAGAGATTTTTAGCCGAAAGCTTTATGTTATGACATATGCAAATGTTGTTTATGCGAATGGAATAGAGAATTTTGCAAAGAGATTTTCATTTATAGATGGGGTTATACTTGCCGATGTGCCTTTTAGGGAATCAAAGAGGTTTAAGGATATTTTCAAGAAATACGATATTGGTTTTGTTCACTTTGTAACGCCAGAGACGGATTCAGAGACACTTGAGAAAATAAAGGCCTCAGTCAATGATTTTATATACTTTGTTTCTATAAGGGGAACAACGGGTGGAGAGTTTACACTCGACGAAGATGCCATAGATAGGCTAAAAAAATTGGAACCGAGTAAACAGGATGTCATCGTTGGTTTTGGCATAAAAACGAGAGACGATATTAAAAAGGTTTGTGAGTATGCAGATGGGGTAGTTATCGGAACCGAGGCGATAAAGTCGCTAACAGTAGGTAGGTTTAATGAGTTTTTGGGTAGCGTTGTACATTAGAGCACTGTCTTTCAACCTTTTTCATTTTTATCAAAGATTAGATGTGTAAGTAAAATTAACTTTGTTTTTGTTTTTTAACTATTGACAATAATTCTAAGCTAAATATAATAGAGCAAACAAAGGATGTTAGAGTATGAACGTAGAAGTTAAAGTTGATGGCGTTAGTTATATAGCTGAGAAGGGAGCAAATTTATTGGAGTTTCTCCGCTCTATTGGTAAAGATATTCCTTCTCTGTGTTATCACCCCAAGATATCGGAGACAGGTAGCTGTAGATTGTGTTTGGTTAAAGTCAATGGAAGGGTTGTTACATCGTGCACACAGAGGATGACTGAACCTTTAGAGGTTATCACGGAAGATGAAGAAATTTCCTTTTTGAGAAGGGGTGTCTTTGAGCTTTTGGTTCACGATCTCGATGCTGATTGCAATAATTGTCCTATTGATGGTCTGTGTGAGTTGCAGGATTTATCGAGAAAACTCGGTGTGCCATTGAAAAAAGGAAGAAGGTATAGGTCTATAGACGCAACATCGCCGGTTTTACAATACGATCCCAATAAGTGTGTTAAATGCGGCAGGTGTGTAAAGGCGTGCTATGAGGTGCAGGGAAAGGGTGTTTTGAGTTTCATTAACAGAGGCAAAGAGGAGAGGATTACAGCTGGCTTGGGCAGCTGGGAGACGAGTGAATGCGATGGATGTGGTGAATGTGTTCAAATATGCCCGACAGGTGCTTTGCTTGAAAAGAGTGTTATTAAAAGTGGAAAAGTATTGCCGTTTGAAAGGTATAGAACCACATGTATCTATTGTGGTGTTGGATGTCAAATAGAGGTTTGGGTTAAAGACGATAAAATCCTCAAGGTTGAAGGGGCTGATGATGTCCCTAACAGAGGTTCTTTATGCGTTAAAGGTAGGTTTGGTCTTGATGGAGTTTTAAAACCCGATAGATTGAAGCATCCATTGATTAAAGAAAATGGTGTTTTCAGGGAGGCTTCATGGGAAGAGGCTTTAGACCTTGTTGCTCAAAAGTTGTTAGAGATTAAAAATGAACATGGTGCGGACGCCATATGTGGATTATCCTCTGCAAAGTGTACCAATGAAGAGAACTACGTTTTCCAAAAGTTTATGAGAGCAGCAGTTGGAACAAACAATGTGGATCATTGTGCAAGATTATGTCACGCCTCAACGGTTGCTGGATTGATGATGTCCTTTGGTAGCGGTGCAATGACAAATTCAATAGATGAACTCGAATATGCCGATGTTATATTGGTAACGGGTTCTAATACTACAGAAGCACATCCTGTTATATCGACATTCATTAAAAGGGCTGTTATTAAGAATGGGGCAAAGTTGATAGTTGTGGATCCAAGAAGGATAGATTTAACGAGGTTCGCCACGCTTCATCTACAACCGAGAAATGGCACAGATGTTGCATGGCTCAACGGTATGATGAATGTGATTTTGAGTGAGGGTTTGGAAGATAAGAGGTTTATACAAGAAAGAACGGAAGGGTTTGAGGAGTTTAAAGCTGTTGTTGAAGAGTATACGCCAGAAAGGGTTGAAAAGATAACGGGCATAAAAAAGGAGTTAATAGTTGAGGCTGCAAGGCTCTTTGCCAAAGCCAAAAACGCTTCAATTGTTTATGCAATGGGTATAACGCAGCATACAACGGGTACGGACAATGTCTTGTCCATAGCCAATCTTGCCATGCTAACGGGTAAAGTGGGCAAACTCTACTCCGGTGTTAATCCTTTGCGCGGACAGAATAATGTTCAAGGTGCGGGTGATGTTGGTGCTTTACCCAATGTATTTCCAGGTTATCAAAGGGTTGATGATGAGAGTGTAAGGAAGAAATTTGAAGAGGCGTGGGGTGTTGAGCTTTCTGGAAAACCAGGTTTGACTGTTGTTGAGATGATAAATGCCATTTTGGATGGCAAGGTAAAGGCTTTGTTTGTGATGGGCGAGAATCCCGCGCTTTCTGATCCTAATTTAAAGCATGTGAGGGAAGCACTTGAGAGTGTGGATTTCCTTGTTGTTCAAGATATCTACCTTTCGGAAACCGCTGAATATGCCGATGTTGTGTTGCCTGCCTGTTCATTTTTAGAAAAAGAGGGTACATTCACGAATACCGAAAGGAGAATTTTGAAGGTTAATAAGATTTTTGAGCCTTTGGGTGAGTCTCGGCCAGATTGGCAGATAATATGCGATATTTCCACTCGTATGGGCTATAAGATGAAGTATGGAAGTCCTTCCGAGATAATGGATGAGATTGCATCCGTGACACCTATATATGCTGGTTTTAGCTATGATAGAGTGGATGAGAAATTGCAGTGGCCAATATGGTCTAAAGAACATGAAGGAACAAAGTTCTTACACAAAGACAGTTTTACAAGGGGAAAGGGCAGGTTTATGCCAGTTGATTATATTGATCCTGCCGAGCTGCCGGATGATGAGTATCCCTTAATTCTCTCAACTGGTAGGATTTTGTATCACTATCACACGGGAACGATAAGCAGAAGGTCTGATTATCTCACAGAATACATCAACGAGCCGTTTGTTGAAATACATCCTGATGATGCGAGTGTATGCGGTGTTAAGACGAATGATTTAGTGAGGGTTACAACAA
>WFQR01000117.1 GCA_015486955.1 Hippea sp.
TCCTTCAATTGTGTAAAAATCAGATCATACATGTGATTTTCCTCCTTTGAAGGGTTAGTTGTCAAAGAGGGGTTATAACATATAACCTCTCTCCCTTCAAAGGGTGACACAAGTAATTTTACACTGCCAAAAAATCACCTGCAAAAGACAAAGCCAAAGGATCGGAAAACGTACCTGCATAAAAGTAAAGCGGACGCGTTTTGTCCCTTTTAATAACCTCATCAATGGCCTTAAAATAATCCTCAAAATTCAAAAAAATCACAGGATTAAAGCTTTTAAAATAGCCCTTCAAAAAACAATAAGAGCAATCGTAGATACAGTTATACTGACCAAGTATCGAATACCCATAACCACCGTTTGGCGTGTAGTTATTCGGTGTCTTCCTTAAAAATTCACCCTTCTTGTTGGCATAAACAATGGCCGTTCTGTCCTTTAAATTGTGAAAAACAGGCACATAATCATTAATTTTATAAATCTTGTCCGTTTTAAACTTTGCCCTTCCTGTTTTAACCCCTTTTTCCAAGAAAACGGCTTTAGCTTTAAAAGCCTTCTTCTCGCATCTTGAACCATTGATTCTAAGCCTCTTATACAAAAACTGCCTTTGTGTAAATGTATATTTTCTCTTCTGAATGAGCCTTTTCAAACCATCGATTGGTTTTTTATCCATAAACCCCGTGTTAACAAAGATCTCTCTTGTAAGTTCATCCTTATCAATCCACATTATCAACTTCAAAATCTCCGCAAATTTGCCAATATCTACACTCTCTTTTTTAAGAGCATTTATGGAAGCTCTATCGTTTTTATCACTAATAACCTTAAAAACAAAACACGGTTTATCCAAACTTTTAAAAGCTTTGGCAAAAAAGTACACCTCTCTATCCACAACATCACCGAACAGACCAATGTACTCGCTATCAAAATTAAAACCTGCTAAAAGTGTAACACACTCGACGGATTTTAAACCCTTAACGGTGATCAGCTCCATTGGATTGTACACGGGATTTGAAGGGCCATCCAACAACTTCACCTTCGATACACTTACAAGATCGCCAATCGAAAAATCAGACACACTGCCCGCAAGACCAAAGAGTAATGCTACATCAATATTATAGCTTAAAGAAAGCTCAATGCTTTTAAAGGCAAGAGTCAAAGCCCCCTTTCCATGATTTATGTATAGGATTAGGTTATCGTATATGTAGTGATCTCCCTTTTTATCAAAAGGGAACTGCTTCAAAAGAGGCTCAACTTCACCTTTGTGCTCGCTTGCAAGGAAGATCATAAAAGGTATAAATCGTTTTATTGGCGTAGATATCGACGATTTTTATCCTTTTAACCCTATCATTCGAAACAAACACATAAACAGAAGAGATATTGCTCTGGTACTTAGGAGCAAGCTGATATGTAGAGTTATCTAACTTTCTTTCGAAAAACAGCTCTTTTATGTCCTTTTTGCCCAAAAACATGTTAAAAAGCACTTTATTGAAGCCTGAAAGCTTGTAAATGTACCTTTTATCTCCCTTTACATCTATAGCCTTAAAGTTGTCTATTGTTACCCTTTCATCCGGATAGTCAAACTCCATACTCTTCTGGGCAATAATCTTCATAATGCCGTGCCTTTCAATAGACTGTCCTGTCATGCCGTTAATGGATACCTGATCAAAACAAAGTTCAATATTCTTGTGCTTGTAGACATTGAATATGTCGTTTATATCAAAACCAAGAGCATTAGCTGTGAGCAACACCAACAAGCTCAGAGATGCTATTAACGCCCTCTTCATTCATAAACTCCTCTATACCCTTGATAATCTGAATACTAATCGTTGGGTCAACAAAATTGGCCGTCCCAATTTCGATTAACGACGCACCAGCCATTATGTACTGAAGGGCCACATTGGCATTGTATATGCCGCCGACACCGATTATCGGTATCTTAACCTTCTCATAGACCTCATAAACCATTTTAACACCAATCGGGTAGATTGCAGGCCCGCTCAAGCCACCTGTTTTGTTTGCAAGAAACGGCTTTCTACTCTTGACATCTATAACCATACCTGTAATCGTGTTTATAAGGCTCACAGCCTCCGCACCGGCAGACTGCGCTGCTTGTGCAACAAAGGCTATGTCCTCAACATTGGGTGTAAGTTTCACTATTACAGGCTTTTTTGTAACCTTTTTTATGGAGACGGTCAAAACGTACACCATGTCCGGGTCTTTGCCAAATAGTGCACCACCTGCCGAAACATTAGGACACGAAACATTGACCTCTAAAGCCGAAATCAACGGCTCTTTATCCAAAATCTCAGCAAGCCTGACAAACTCTTCAACCTCTGTACCGTAAATGTTGGCAATTATGTGCGTATTCAAACCCTGCAATTTGGGTAGTTTTTCCTCAATAAACCTCTCAACACCCACATTTTGAAGGCCAATCGCATTGAGCATTCCGCACGGCGTTTCAACAATCCTCGGCGGCTTATTGCCCTTTTTCTCATACAAGCTTAAACCCTTAACAATAAAACCACCCAATCTATTCAAATCAATGTATTTTGAAAACTCAATACCATAGCCAAACGTCCCCGATGCCGTTAGAACAGGATTTTTAAAGATTAAATTGCCCAATTTAACGGTCAAATTTACATTTCCTGCCATTGTATCTCCTCATAATCAAAAACAGGTCCTTCGACGCATACACGCTTAAAATCACCGCCTACAGTCGGAACGACACAGCCCAAGCACACACCAATACCACACGCCATACGAGCTTCCAATGACACCTGCATCTCGCATCCGTATTCAAAACACAGAAGTGCAAGTTTTTTTAGCATTGGCAAAGGTCCACAGGCATAAACGAGCGAATCTTTACCCAAATCACCCTGAACCATATCAACCGCAGTGCCCTTAAAACCCAAACTGCCATCCATAGTGGCTATGTTTCCTTCATTGACAAACACCTCATCCTTTGTGTTAAAGCCAAAATAACTCTCACATTTGAGTCTATACCTGTTTTCGATTGTATCTTTCAAATACAAAAGTGGTGCAATACCTATACCACCGCCAACCAAGATGAGTCTTTTTGATGAATTTATGGTAAAACCATTACCCAAAGGCCCCAAAATGTCTATGAATTCACCCTCTTTTTTCAACGACAGAATCTTTGTACCCTCGCCTACAACCCTAAAAATGAAATCGATTGTATCGGAAAAACCCGCAACGCTTAAAGGTCTCCTCAACAACGGATAATTGAAATCGTTAACCTTTATCATAAAAAATTGACCCGGCAGAATTTCATAGAGTGCTGGGTTTTCTAATTTGAGGATATACGTGTCCTTTGCAATCTGCCTATTTTCAACAATCTTCAGCCTCACTTTATCTCCTCTATCTCAAACCTTCTTGTGCCTGCAGGAACTTGAACCTCAACCTCATCGCCCTCTTCTTTACCCAGAAGCGCTTTGGCAATGGGGCTATTGATAGAAATCTTTCCCTTTGAAGGATCCGACTCATCCTCACCCACAATCATGTACTCGATCTCTTCATCGTTATCGATATCATAAAGCACAACCGTACAACCAAAATTTACCCTGTCTTTAGGCACCGTTGCAGGATCAACAATTTGAGCGTTGTTTATCTTCTCAGAGAGCTCTGCAATTCTATTTTCAATTAATGCGTGTTTCTCTTTTGCGGCATGATATTCCGCATTCTCACTCAAATCGCCCTTTGCTCTTGCCTCTTCTATTTCCTTTATTATCTCAGGTCTCTGTCTTTTCTGTAGATCTTCCATCTCCTCAAGCAGTTTCTTGTATCCCTCAGGTGTAATCAGTATCTTCTCAGCCATCTATATCACCTCTCTTGTAGTAGTCCTGTATTGGCACAACGTCCAATTTTTTACCTTTTATTATAGCCTCAATGGCCTTAACAGCAGCAACAGCCCCAGAAATCGTCGTGCAATAAGGTATGTTCATCATCAGTGCCGTTCGCCTTATGTAAAACGAATCCGTTCTCGAACGCCTTCCCGACGGCGTGTTTATGAGAAATTGTATATTGTTGTTTTTCATCTTATCAAGTATATTTGGCCTTCCCTCACTGAGCTTCTTTACATACTTTACACCAACGCCCTCTTTTGTCAAATATTCATACGTGCCTTTGGTACAGAACACGTCAAAACCCAACTCCAAAAGCTTGGATGCGATAAACACACCTTGAGGTTTATCCCTATCCGCAAGAGACAAAAACACGTTGCCTTTGCTTGGCAAACGCATACCACTTGCCAAAAGCGCTTTATAGTATGCGATAGGAAATTCATCGGCTATACCCATTACCTCACCTGTCGAGCGCATCTCAGGACCCAACGTTACATCAACGTTAGGAAACTTAACAAACGGGAATACAGATTCTTTGACGGCATAGTACTTAGGCTCCACCTCTTTTACACCGAGTTCCTTGATTTTCTTACCCAAAATCAACTGAGTGGCAATCTTCGCCCAGTGGACACCGGTCGCCTTACTTACAAAGGGCACAGTCCTTGAAGCCCTCGGATTGACCTCCAAGATATATATGCGATCGTTCTTAACGGCAAACTGTATATTTATAAGCCCAACAACCCTCAATTCTCTTGCAAGCAACCTTGTTTGTCTTTTTATTTCCTCAACTATCTCTTTTTTCAACGTTCTTGGCGGTATGGAGCACGCAGAATCACCTGAGTGAACGCCCGCAGCCTCAATATGCTCCATAACAGCGGCAACAACACAATCCTCACCGTCGCTCACAGCATCCACATCCACTTCTATGGCATCCTCTAAAAACTTATCCACAAGCAAAGGATGCTTGCCCGAAACCTCAACTGCCTCATCTACGTAGCTTTTAAGCTGTTCCTCGTTAAAAATTATCATCATAGCACGGCCACCCAAAACATAAGAAGGCCTTACAAGCACCGGATAGCCTATCATTCGGGCAACCTCTATGGCTTCTTCTTTCGAATGGGCAATTCCGCTTTCTGGCTGCAACAACCTCAACTTATTTATCAGATCCCTAAACAATTCCCTATCTTCAGCAATATCAATACTTTTTGGATCCGTCCCCAAAATCTTCACGCCCGCATTCTTTAAAGCCATTGACAGTTTCAACGGCGTCTGACCACCAAATTGAACAACAACACCGTAAGGCTTCTCGTTCTCAACTATATTCATCACATCTTCAAACACCAACGGTTCAAAGTAAAGCCTATCGGAAATATCATAATCCGTTGAGACGGTCTCTGGATTGCAATTCACCATTATGGATTCGTAACCCCCATTCTTCAACTCCAATGCCCCGTGAACGCAGGTGTAATCAAACTCAATACCCTGACCAATCCTATTTGGCCCGCTGCCCAATATGACAACCTTTTTATTTTGGGAAGGAATAGACTCGTTTTCCTCTTCGTAAGTCGAATAAAAATAGGGCGTGTAAGCCTCAAACTCACCAGCACACGTATCAACCATTTTATACACGTTCCGCACGCCCAAATGTAACCTCAAACTTCTGATCTCTTCCTCTGTCCTATCGGAAAGCTTCGCAAGTCTGCTATCAGAAAATCCGTACTGTTTAAGAAGCCTCATTTCTCTCTCAACAATCGACGGATCTTTCTTTATCTCCTCTTCTTTGTCGATTATCTGCTTAATATTGAACAAAAACCATTTGTCAATGTATGTAAGCTCGTGTATATATTCCAAACTATACCCTCTTCTAAATGCCTCGCCAATATACAAAAGCCTTTTGGAATTCGGGTTTATCAATCTCTGCTTTATCTCCTCATCAGAACAGTTTATCTCAACAAAGCCGTCCCAATCGTATTCCAAAGACCTTATAGCCTTCTGTAAAGATTCCTTGAACGTTCGACCAATAGCCATGACCTCGCCAACGCTCTTCATCTGTGTTCCAAGTTGATCGGGCGTGTTGAACTTCTCAAATGTAAATCGTGGTATCTTTGTAACTACGTAATCCAAAACAGGTTCAAAACTTGCCGGTGTTTTCTTCGTTATATCATTCGGTATCTCATCCAACGTGTATCCAACGCTCAAAAGTGCAGCAAACTTGGCTATAGGGAATCCTGTGGCTTTACTCGCCAAAGCGGAAGATCTCGAGACACGGGGATTCATCTCTATAACAACAAACTCTCCATTTTCTGGATTAACGGCAAACTGAATATTCGATCCGCCCGTCTCTACGCCAACCTTTCGAATTATATCAATGGCTGCATCCCTCAAAATCTGATATTCCTTATCCGTCAATGTTTGTGCAGGCGCAACGGTAATAGAATCCCCCGTATGAACACCCATTGGGTCAAAGTTTTCTATGGAACAGATGATAAACACATTGTCTTTTTTATCTCGCATTACCTCAAGCTCGTATTCCTTCCAACCCAAAACCGACTGTTCGATCAAGACCTCATTTACAGGGCTCTGCTCAAGTCCCCACTTAACAACATCTTCAAACTCCTCTTTGTTGTATGCGACACCAGCCCCTGTTCCACCAAGTGTAAAAGACGGCCTTATGATGACGGGAAAGCCTATTTTTTCAACAACACCTATGGCTTCCTGCAAGTTATGTGCAATGCCGGATTCAGGAACCTTTAAACCGATCTCACTCATTGCCTTTTTAAATTCTTCCCTATCCTCAGCCCTGTTTATAACCTCAGCATTGGCTCCTATAAGCTCAACGCCGTACTTTTCTAAAATCCCTTCTCTATACAAATCCATAGCGGCATTCAAAGCCGTTTGGCCACCCAAAGTCGGCAGAATTGCGTCCGGCTTTTCTTTGGCAATTATCTTCTCAAGAAAATCAACTGTTATCGGCTCGATGTAGGTTTTATCTGCAAGCAATGGATCTGTCATTATTGTTGCAGGGTTAGAATTGACAAGAACAATTTCATAACCCTCGCCTTTGAGGGCCTTACAGGCCTGCGTTCCAGAGTAGTCAAATTCACAAGCTTGGCCAATAACAATTGGCCCTGAGCCAATAATCATGATTTTCCTTAGGTCGGTTCTTTTTGGCATACACTACACCTCATCACGCAAATGTCCCACTATTCTATACATTTGAACGTATATTTCAAAGATTATTTGAAGCGGGCAAGCTCCCTTTCGGCTTCTCTTGCCAAATCCCTCTCTTTTATATCTTTGCGTTTGTCGTAGAGCTTCTTACCCCTTGCCAAAGCAAGCTCCATCTTTATTTTTCCGTTTTTCGAATAAACCCTCAACGGAATGAGTGTAAGCCCCTTCTCCTTAACCTTTCCTATGAGTTTTCTGATCTGATACTTATGAAGAAGGAGCTTCTTTTTCCTGTAAGGATCGTGATTGGTGTGTTTAGAGGCAAATTTGTAGGGACTTATGTGAAAATTATTAACCCATACCTCACCGTTTTTGATTTCTGCATAGCTATCCTTTAGATTGGCAGAGCCCATCCTTATGGACTTTACCTCGCTACCTTTAAGAACAATGCCCGCCTCGTAGGTTTCCAAGATCTCATAATCATGGCGGGCCTTGCGATTAAGAATCTCTCTCATTATTGTGTCTGTGGTGCCTCTTGGGTTATGGTTATGCTTCCTATGGTTGTACCAACTTGGCCTGTTATTACTATATCTCTCTCCTCAGATGTAGTCGTATTATCTGGATTGACTATAACTGGATTCTCAGGAATATGCACAATAGTATAACCCTGCCCACTTTGATCAGTAACAACTAACAACGGATTAAATGTAACATTATCTAAAGTTGAATACATCCTTACTTGTGCACCTGATACAGGTAAGCCTTTTCCACCTTCATCCTTAAGCCGCAGATAAACATACACATCTCCTCCACTTGAACTTATATCTGTAGGACCGCTTAACGTTAAGTTTACAGGATCAACAGCAGGGTAATAATCACTCATAGATGATGATACCCCGTTGTCTGAGATAGCAGAGATCGTAAAGCGTTTCCAAATACAGCTGGCTGGATAAATGAGTCTTGCAGCTGCAACTCCAGATATCGTTTTAGAATCACTTGAGATCATACCACCACAAGAATCAGTTACGTTGAAATGCACTAAAGTCCCATCAGCAACGTTACTACCGTCACTACCTTTAACCAAAGCATAGATATAAATCTCTCTCGTTCCGTTATCATCATTAGCTTTTACATTGCCGGACTCTAATAAAGTAATAGAGTTCGGAATACCTCCTTCTAAAGTTAAAGAAACAGTCCCATTCACATCAGGCCTTCCTTCTACTTCAGCACTTATCAAAGCAGTACCACTCTCACTACCGGAAACAAAATCAGTAATAGCATAACCGTTCTGTATATTCACCTCACTATTAGTAAGGTATGAACCATTGGGATTCCTTTCTAATGAAAACCTCACTTTATACCCGCTTACCGGGCTTCCTGAACTGTCAACTACTTTAGCTATAATTTGGCTTATCTTAGGGCCATTAGAAACATTAGAAGTAAATAAAACAGAAGGTTCAGCTTCCAAAATCAATGCTGCAGGAACTCCATTACCTACACTAACATTGCTAAAGTGAATTACTGCTGTTGAAGTTACATTACCTGATTCATCAGTAAATTTCAACGTTACCATGTTGCTCTTTGCTAACAGCAAATCCTGCTTAGACGGCAATCTATAGTTAAATTTGGCTATACCACTATCATCAGTAACTTGAGAATTACTATCCAAACTACCAATATTGGGATTAGCATAAGCATAAACAGTGGCTCCCGCCAAAGGCCTTCCATCACCTCTATAAGCATACACCGTAATTGGTACGGTTGTAGTTCCATCTGCTGGTAAGATTGTTGAATTATCTGGAATTAATGCCACAATTTTGGAAGGATATGTTTTAAAGTATATTATCTTATTAGCACTTGCTGAAACACCACTATCATAGTTGGTTACAGTGACACTGATTTGGACTTGATCTGCACCTGCAGCCGCAACAGTATCATAATCTGGTACAGTATAATAGAAAGTCAAAACACCGTTTGTCACCTCTTTCGAATCAGCATCTAAACTACCTATATTAGGACTAAGCGATACCTGAGCAGTTCCCCTGTCTAACAAATGTCCATTTTTATTATAAACATAAACCTGAATAGGAATTACAGTTTTCCCGTTAGGTTCAACTGTCTGATATGCATTATCGATCTTTAACTGCAAATACGAAGGATTATCTGCTGGATTAGGATTTAAACTGCCTCCGCCTCCCGAACCACAACTGTAAAGCAAAAAAGCTAAAACCAAAATTAAACTTGTTTTAACAAAACCAAATCTCTCACCAACCATAACTTGCCTCCTGCCTTTCATTTACAATCTTTGGAGTAACAAATATAAACAACTCACTCTCGGGATTGTAGTACCTTTTAGTTTTAAACAACCAACCCAAAAGGGGTATCCTCATTAAACCTGGGACTCCGGATTCAGTTTTTAAGTTAGTTTTCTGAACAAGACCCCCCAGAACAACTGTTTGTCCATTTGGAACAACAATGGTGGTTTCAACAGTATTTGTGTTAATAGGGGGCTCTCCGTTGACGGCATGCGAGAAATCAGCTGAATCCTTGTTTACCTTTATTTTAAGAATAATCTGGTCGTTATTCGTTATATGCGGTGTAACATCTAAAGATAAGGTGGCCTCTTTAAAGCTGATACTTGTTGCTCCGCTTGCACCCGCACTCTCTTGATATGGTATTTCCTGACCGCTCTCGATTTTTGCTGGCATGTTATCCAATGTAATTACTTTAGGTGATGATATAATTTTTGTATATCCTTCTATTTCACCTGCCGTAAGCTTTAGGTCTATGTTGTAATCAGCTCTACCTATTAATAAACCCACATTAGCCGCCATAGGTGCATCACTCAATGTAACTGGTAAATTGACAATGAAGTCATTCCCCGGTGCAGGCAAATCCGGATTAAATGGATTGGCAGGTAAATTATTACCATTTCCAGCAGCTATAAACGTTTTTGTCGTTCCAGGTGCATTATAATAATTCTCAAAAGTTCCGCCCCATTGTATACCCAACTGCCTCTCAAATGTCTTACTGATTTCCACGATCCTCGCATCAATCTCTACAGCCTTCTTTCTTTGGTCTATAAGCTTTACAATTTTTTCAATCTTCTCAATATTCTCGGGCGTGTCATGGCAAATAATAGCGTTATTTTTAACATCCGATACGATGAAACCCGTGTTGTTTTTTGAATTGTACAACAGCTTATTAATCATAGTCACAGCATAATCAGGCGTTACATAGTTCAAGTCAATGACCTTTGTGATAGAGTTCTTCATTCTTTCAAGCTTCTCCTTGTCCTGCAAAGCCTTAAGTTGCTGATTCTTTTCATTCTGCTACCTTTGGGCCGTCATTACAATAACAACATTACCCTTTCTTTCCGCAACCAAACCTTCCTGTTGCAATATCAAATCCAAAGCCTGATCCAGAGGAACATCTTTTAGCTTCATCGTCAGTGTGCCCTTCACATCGTCACCGATTATGAAGTTCAAGCCACTGATCTGGGCAAAAACCCTAAAAATGTCCTTCAACTGGGCATCCCTAACATCGAAGGAGATCAACCTATCCATACCGAGTATTTTCTTGCGCTTTAAATTCCTCTGACCATTATTTTCTGTAACCTGCTTGACCGTTTGCTTTTTGGTTTCTGAGGTAACCTTATTCTCTTCAGCCTTTATGGGAAAAATAATGTAAACATGTCTACTATCAGAATAATAACGGCCAACCTTAGCACCATTTTTTAAATTAATAACGTATCTAACAGAATCTTCGCTTGTTTTTAGGGCCAAAATAGACTTTACAACCTCAGACTCCCTCTGCAAATCCTGACCCAACATTGCAGCCTTTGTGGCATAAGCGTTATTTATGGTCAAATAAATGACATTATTTACTTTTTTAAAATTAAAATTCGGCTTCTTTTTAAGTAAGACAA
>WFQR01000118.1 GCA_015486955.1 Hippea sp.
GGTAAAAACTCTGTCAATCCTTCAACAATTCCCAAAATGATTGCATCTATTACACTCATTTGACCCCCTAAAAGCTTTCCTCGATAAAACCACTTAAGATTACGCAATCGTTTAGATAAACGCAAGCCACTTGTCCCGGCGCCGGTGCAAATTGCTTTTCTTCAAACTCTAAAATAAACCTCTCATCTTCAACGTGGACTGTGCATGGCTCATCGTTCATCATCGAGCGCAATTTGGCTGTGGCTTTAAAATCGCTGCTTGGCACGTAGATTTCGTTAACCTTTTGTACAACAACGTTCTTTTTATACAACTTATCCTTTGTTGAAAGCGTTATATCGAATGTTTCAGGATCTATCTTTTCAACGTATAAGGCTTCGGTGTAAGGAATCTTTAAACCCTTTCTTTGACCCACTGTGTAGTTGAATATGCCTTCGTGCTTCTTTAGTCTTTTTCCTTCCAAGACAAAATAGCCAACGCCGTACTTTGGGTATCTTTTTAAAAGCATATTTCTGTAGTCGCCCTCAATAAAGCAGACCTCGTAGCTTTCCTTCTTTTTAGCGGTAGGCAAACCCAACTTTTTTGCAATTTTCCTCGTATAGAACTTTGATCCAATCTCTTCCAATGGGAAAATGAGTTTTTTTATTTGATCTTCCTCTAAAAACGATAAAAAGTACGATTGATCCTTGCTTGCATTTTTTGACTTGCAAATGACCTCAAAGTCACAGATTTTTCCCCTTTTTGCATAATGACCCGTTGCAACGGTTTTTATGTCTAACTTTTCGGCTTTCTCTATTAAAAACTTAAACTTGACAAATCTGTTACAGTAAACGCATGGATTTGGTGTTTTACCATTTTTATATGTTTCAAAGAAGTAATCAATCACGGTCTTTTTGAATTCTTCTGTGTAATCAAAAACGTATAGGGGAATGTTTAAAAGGTTGGCAACCCTCTGTGCATCTTCTATATTGCTTTCGTCTTCATACAGTTTCAGCGTTATTCCTACTACTTCGAACCCTTTTTCCTTTAGAAGGTATGCCGCTACGCTTGAATCAACGCCACCCGATAAACCTATTGCAACTGTACCCACTTATCTGACACCAAAGGAACATGCATGTAGATAAGAATACCCGCCGTTTTTCTCACGGTATAGGCATTTTCTCGTTGGCGCTTCACTGTTATTC
This sequence comes from Hippea sp., assembly GCA_015486955.1. Classification (GTDB taxonomy): domain Bacteria; phylum Campylobacterota_A; class Desulfurellia; order Desulfurellales; family Hippeaceae; genus Hippea. The sequence continues at coordinate 1,182 of WFQR01000118.1, forward strand.
GATACAAGCAAAACTTGAACTGCAGAGCTAATGGCCTCTATTGGTATGTCTTTTTTAAAGTGCTCTTTTATGTATCTTTGAATATCACCTTCGGTGAATGGAATTCTACCCATTTCGTCAAGCGCCCTGCTTGCCTTTTCAACAAGCATTACCACATCCATCTGTACCCCCCTCCTTGAGTTTTAAAGGAGTTTATTTAAAAAGACTTGAATGCGTCAAGAAAAAATCTTGTAAGCGAAATGGATTTTGAATAGAATCTTCTCGTGGTTGCACTCTTGCTTTTAGTGTTTTTGTTCATACCAGAGTATTCAGTTGCCCATACCGTATGCGATAATGTTAGTTTAAGCAAAATTATGCCATACATGCCGCCGGACTATCGGGTTGTGAGCAAGAAACCCCTAAGTAGTGTTGATCTATGCGATATTCTAATTGAGGTTAACGGCAAACTCATACCTGTATATGCAAATAGTAAAGTAGCAATTGTGGGGTCTTTGTTTGAAAACGGGACGTCGCTAACAGATAAAGAGGTAAACGACTATCTTGCTTGCCAGTTTAAGAGAAAATTTAAGCTGTACGGAAAAAACTTGGATTCTGTTGTGGCGTGTAGCTATTTTCCAAAGGGCTCTAAAAGAGACAGGTTCTTTTACCTAATTGTAGATCCAAACAGTCCCTATGCAAACAGTATTAAAAACGACGTCAAAAGGATCTCCGATAAACTCAAGATGGGTGTCAAACTGATTTTGGTCAACGAGTACAGGGGTTCAGAGGACAAAATATCTTCTTTTATCTGCAACAATAAGGGTTTTGAGGATTATTTGGTGAACAGTTATGGGAAGGTAAACACCTGTAAGAAGGGCTTGGATTACGTTAAAAAAAGCAGTGATTTAATCTTTGGTAAGTTCAACATCACCTACACGCCAACATTTATCACACAATCCGGAAAAAAGGAGTCCGGTATCAATACCCATCTGATAAGACGTTTCTTGGAGAATAACGGTAAATAGTCACATTGTGCTTGTGATCGGTCTGAATAAACCTTCCTTTGATATGTAATCGATCAATTTGGCGTAGGTGCGGCTGCTTGAGAGCGTTTTTGCATCACCAACAATAATTAACTTTCTCTTTGCCCTTGTTATTGCCACATTGAGCCGTCTTTTATCCCTCAAAAAGCCGATCTCTTCATTGTCGTTTGCCCTAACCAAACTCAAGATTATCACCTCTTTTTCCCTACCTTGAAAACCATCGATGGACTTGATCTCTATACCATCAATTATCCTTTTCATGTATTCCTCATGATCCTTATACGGCGTAATCACGCCAATATCTTCAGGCTTTATACCTAAATGCAATAGCTCTTCAACAAGCCTTTTTACAAACTCTGCCTCCAGTGGATTGTACTTTGAGTGGCTTCCCCTCTTGTTTGCCTCTAAAAACTTTCCCTGCGTGTCAAAAAAGACAATTGGAACGTCAAAACCCACCAATTCGCTGATATTTGCAATATCTGAAAGCTTTATATTTTTCACGCTTTCATGTGATTCAACAACGCAATCGTAAAACTCACAGCTCGGAAATCTGTTTATTTTTTCATTCATCCTGTATTGAATTTTGAGTGTGTAGCAGTTTTCGTAAAACAAATTGGCAAACCGTTCAAACAGGCTAAAATTTAACCTCTTTGCATGTTCAGACAACACTGTTGGAGGCAACTGTTTGTGGTCGCCTGCCATGATTAGCCTTTTGCCTTTAATGATCGGTATCAGTGCGCTTGGTTCAATGGATTGGGCTGCTTCGTCCATGAATACGATGTCAAATTTTAAATCCTCTAAAAATTCGCTGCCCGCTCCAGAGTTTGTGGCAAATATAATCTCTGCGTCCCTTAACTGTTCATAGATTATCTTGTTCAAGATCTTTTCCTTTTGTTCGTAGAGATAGCTGATTTTGTTTGTGGTTTCTATCCAGTTTGCCATTTGCTTGATTTTTGATGGTTTCAAGCCCCTTTTTGATTTGCCTGTCGATGCAAGTGTCAGTATTTCATCGTTTGTTAAACCCCTTCTCATGGCAGGCGTTGGCTTCTTAAATTGTTTATCACGGGTTTTCTTGAGCCTGTCAATTTTGTCTATGTACTCTTCAATCTCTCTGTATCTCGCATCCTCGCGTATTGCCATATCCAACGAGAACTTTAACAGATCACTCTCTATCTTTGCCGGATGGCCAATTCTTATGACCTTTCTGTCTTTTAACTTTTCTAACATATTGTCTATGGCAACGTTGCTATCTGCAACGACAAGTATCCGTTTTCCTAAGTTTGCCCTGACAACTTCAGATAGAGTTGTAGTTTTTCCTGTGCCCGGTGGCCCATGAATTAGAAACAGCTGTGAATTTTTGGCCAATCTCAAGGCCTCGTTTTGGGAAGAATTGAGCTTATCAGACGTTGTCTCTGCCTTAAAGATGTTTGGCTTTTTTAAGCCCAGTATGATCTCTGGATCAAATTCGCTGTTTTCTATGCTATTTATGGCGTTTTTCATCCTTTTGAATGTAATGTCACTAACGTATAGATCGATTCTATACTTCTTTGACTTGAATAGCTTCTCTTTCATCATCACTTCTATATACTTTTTTCCTACGGCGCTGACCGTTGCCTCTTGTGAGAACTTTAGTGGTTCGCCCTTTGATATCAAAACGATGTCTCCAACCTTTATTTGGTGTTCCCGCTCTTCTTGGTATGAAAACCTGTAGATTAGGTAGTCTAAAAATTTGCCTAACAGCTTGCCTTTTGTATTGATCAAAGCCCTGCCGCGGGATTGTCTCTGCTTGCCCGTTAAGTGTTTAATCTCGTCTAAGTGAAACTCCTTTTCCGCTTTTCTCTCAAGCTCTATAAGATTCAAAAAGTAGCTTTTGTATTCATCAAAGCTTTCAAAGGTCAATTTCATCCCGAAGGCTTATATCAAAAAGATGGAGTGTTTTCAAAGGCAAAAAGGTTTTGCTGACTTGCATAAACCGTTTGAAGAAGTTATATTTTATCAAAATGGTAAGGGGGCGAGGATGAAGGAGATTGGTGAGACCGATAAGAAGCTATACGGTGAATACGCTGTGTTGTATGCCGGGTTTTCTAAAGATGAAAGGGAAAGGCTTAAAGATTTTTCTAAATTACACTCTCAAGAATTGAAAGTTGTTTTTGCCTGCAAGGATGATGGAGATGCGCTGCTTAAAGAGATTTTTAAAAGGGACGATGGAAGCTGCATTGAGGAGGACACGGACTTTCCCAAAACTGTGATCATGAGTGGTTTTACAGAAA
>WFQR01000119.1 GCA_015486955.1 Hippea sp.
ATCGGTATATTTTCCAAGATCTCCAAATAAAAAAGCGCCGCGCGGCGGCGCCGTGTTCAACAGGGCTCTCTCGGGCGAGAGAACAGGGGGGAGGCCCCACCTAAGGGGGAGTGAGGCGATACCTTGTTTTCTGATTGCATTTTACATAAATTTGTTGCAAATGCAAGGAAAAAATTTTTGATGTTTAATTTTTCCTGTCCATGTTGTTTGTATGTATCAGATAGCAATTTAATATATATGATAAATTTTGGAAAAAGTCATCGGAATTTTTGGACTTTTCTGACAAAGCAATCGAGTTTATTTGATCTATGTAGTTTTTGTTGTCAATTTGATGAATCAAACCATGTTTCTTTAAGAGATTGACCTCCTCTTCAAAGCTTTCCATATACGGCCCACAGATTGTTATATTGTTGTAAAAAACCGGCTCCATTGGATTGTGCCCTTTTAGGCTTTCATGGAAACTACCGCCTACAATGGAGATATCAGAAATTGTATAGATCTTATCAAGTTCTCCCATTGCATCGAGAATCAACAGGGAGTTACTCTTTTTCTTTTCTGTTCTCTTTGTGTAATTTATGCCGTTTTTCTTTAAAAAACTTTCAAACAGTGGAACATCTTCTAAGTGTCTTGGGGCCAAAACGATAAAGTACCTATCCAAAAAGTTAGACACGATTTCTAAGACAACATTGATTTCCTCTTTGTGAAAACTTGCAAGGGTCATTATGGGTTTGTCTGTTTCAATATGGAATTCCTGTTTGGAGCTCTTTTTTCTTTGCTTTTTGCCGAATACACACATCTTTAGGTTTCCGCACACAATAACGTTTCTGTTAAAGTATTTATACCTTTTTGCATCTCCTTTTGATTTTGCGATTATAAGGTCAAATTTTTTGATTGTGGGTTTAAATAGAAAACCAAACCTCTTGTAGGCGTTGAAGCTCTTTTGAGACATACGTGCGTTTATGAGAATGACTTTTGTGTTCATCTTTTTGAGTGTGTAGATGTAAGATGGCCAGATCTCTGTTTCAAAAAAAACAGCCAATTTAGGCGGTGTTGACAGAACCCTTTTGTGTAAAAATACCAAATCTATGGGCATGAGAAACGCCTCTCTTTTGCTCACCTGCATGTGTGCTGTATCTGTAAAAACACTAATCACAGCTTCTGAATCCAGATTCTTTTCAAATTCTTTTAAAAGAGAGAGAACGGTTTTTATTTCTCCAAAACTCGATGCATGTATAAGGAAGTAGTTGCTTTTGTTTATAGGTTTGGGAAAGAACCGATCCAATAGGTGGTATCTGTACCTTTTGTTTGTTGCCGCTTTGATCAGAAGAAATGGTAAAAAGATCAGCAAAAGAACAGTTATTAAAACGTTATAGATTATTATCATCGGCTACTTGGATTTTGTAGAGTTTTCTATAGTATTCACAGCGTTCAAGAAGTTCATCGTGTTTACCCTGATCGAGGATCATGCCGTTTCTCATGACCACGATTTTATCCGCATTCACAGCCGTTGATATCCTATGTGCCGCCATGATTACAGTCCTATTTTTCATAAGGTTGTTCAAAGCCTTTTGAACGATCTGTTCACTTTCCAAGTCAAGTGCGCTTGTTGCCTCGTCGAGTATTAAAATATCAGGATTTTTAACCAATGCCCTTGCTATTGCTATCCTTTGCCTTTCACCGCCAGACAGTATGACACCTTGTTCGCCCAAGTTTGTATCGTAACCATTCTTTAGCTTCATTATGAAATCGTGTGCATATGCATCTTTTGCGGCTTTGATTATCTCCTCCATTGACAGATCGTCTCTGCCGTATGCTATGTTCTCTTTTACCGTTTTCGCAAAGAGCAGTACCCTTTGTGAGACGATGGCTATCTTTCTTCTTAAGCTTTTCAAATCGAACTCTTTTAGGTCTATTCCATCAATCGTTATTCTCCCCTTTATTGGATCGTAAAATCGGGGTATAAGTTCCAAAATCGTGCTTTTGCCACCACCACTTTCACCAACCAAAGCCACAACGGATTTTGCGGGTATCGTCAGGTTTATATCCTTTAACACCGTTTTGTTTTTGTCATCTTCGTATGAGAAATACACATGCTCGAATTCGATTTTTTCTTTAACGCCTGTAAATTCAATGTTGCCTGAGTACTTTTCTTTTTCTGCATCGATAATCTCAAAGATCCTTTCCATTGAGGCAATGGATGTATTGATGTTGTTGTTTGCCTTTGCTACGGTTTTGAAAGGCCTATAAAGCATAAAGAGTGCAGCCATGAAAGAGAAAAAACCACCCACAGTCAATATTCCCTTAAAAACAATATATCCTCCTATCCAGATGAGTAGAGCCACGCCAATGGATCCTATAAACTCCATTAGTGGGCTTGTTGCCTCGTCTATCTTTATTGCCTCTAATTTTATGTTCAAAAGTTCGTCACTCTTTGTCTTGAATTCCTCAATCTCCCTCTTTTCAGTGGAAAACGCCTTGATAAGCTTCAAATTTGTCAAAGATTCCTGCATCTTTGTTGTTAGGGTTGCTATAGAAACCTGTCTCTTTCTGCCGATTTTTTTCATCTTCCTGCCAAAGTGCACAACGGGGTACGCTGCAATGGGAAACACCACCGTCGCGATTAAAGCAAGCATCCAGTTGTTTACGTATAATACGACCAGTAAGCCAATAATGGTGAAGGTTTCCCTGATTGTGTTAGGTATTACGTTGGCAATGCTATCCTGTACCTGCTCTGTATCGTTCAACAGCCTTGAGGTCAAATCGCCGCTGTGGGTTTTATCGAAGTACTTTACAGGCATGTACAGTATGTTTTCAAACAGTTGTGTCCTTATGTCAAACAGGATCTTTTCTGCTATGTAGTGCGTTTGGTAACCCTGAAGGTAGGTGAAAAGGCCTTTAAAGAAGTATGTGAGCATAATGGCGATGGGTAGCAGTATGAGCATATGCTTGTTTTTATGTATAAAGATGTCGTCCAAAGCGGGTTTTATTAGGTATGCTGCAAGTGCAGAGAGCGCACCAACGCCGATCATGCAGATGAACGAAAACAGCAGTCTTTTCCAGTATGGTTTTAGATAGGCCATCATTCTTTCAATTATCTTCTTATCCATTGGCAAAAATCTCCAGATGTCTTTTTAGGTTTTCTATATTCAATTCTATGTCAACGTATACAATATCGTTTTCGTTTTCCATTTTGACAAAATCCTTAAAAGTTGTTATCAAAAGATCTGCGCCAAGCTCGTCCTTTTCCCTTTTTAATTGTTCGATTTCGTCTTGGGTGTAGATGTGATGGTCTTCGAAGGTCACAAGCTTTTTAACGCTTAAGTCCAAGCCCTTAAGTGTATTTTTAAAACCTTCAGGGTTTCCTATACCGCAGAAGGCCAGAGCACTTTTGCCTTTTACATTGATTTTGTTACCATTTTTGTCAAATACACCCAAAACCTCCATTTTCACATCTATGCAATCAATCTGTTCTTGTGATTTTTGATCTGCTTCGCCCTTATCCACGCATACGGTTATATCGCACAGATTAAGCGCCCTTTTTGTGTCCCTCAACATGCCAGCAGGCAGATATAAGCCATCGCCGAAGGGCTTGTATTTATCTAAAACACAGATCTCTAAATCCTTTTTTATGTTTCTTTTGTGCAGGGCATCGTCCAATATAATGAACTGCGATTTTAAACCCAAAGCCAACTCGATGGCGGCCTCCCTGTTTTTGGAAGCTATTACGCTAACACTCACTTTTTTTGCTATCATGTAGGGCTCATCGCTCACCTTTGGCGGTTTTTTAAATATACTGCCGTCAACAGAAACAAGCTGAATCCGTTTGTCTTTTAAAGGGTAGTTGTTTGTTATTACCGTTGTCTTTCCTTTGGTTTTGAAAAACTTGGCAAGCTCAATCACAAGTGGCGTTTTCCCAACACCGCCAGCAACGATATTTCCCACACTGATGATTTTTGTCCCCTCGAATGCTTTCTTTGGTCTTTTGGAATAGTAGATGTCCCTTAAGGTCAAAATGGTGCCATAAGCAAAAGATATGGGCAGTAAAACGGGTTTTAACCGCTTTTGCAATTTTCTAACCACATCCGGATTCATTTAGGGCTTTTTCTAACTCCTTGATTTTCTCATCAAATTCTAACTTTTTGTTCACGTAGATGGGTTTTTTGTAGATGAACGTAATCTTAGAAAAGGGCTTTGGTATGATAAATTTATCCCAGCTGTTGAGCCTGTAGCATGATGAAAACTTACCAATAACGGGATAGATGGGTTTTTTTGAAAGATACGCAAGCTCAATGACACCCCTTTTAACCTCTCTTCTTGGACCCTTTGGTCCATCCGGTGTTATACCAATACTTACACCGTTTTTTATTGCCTTTAACATCTCCAAGAACGCCTTTTGTGGGTTTCTGTGGCTTGAACCACCAATTGTTCCCAAACCGAAGTATTTTATCGTATGGCTGGCCAATAGTCCATCCCTGTGGGTTGAAACGAGTATGTCCATTCTCCTTTTTCTATCGTGTGCAAAGGGTAAAAATAGGATAATCTCATGCCAAAAGGCAAATATAGATGGTTCATAACCTATTGGTTGTTCGTATTTTACCTCTATTTTGCAGAGTTTCGCATAGAGCCTTATGAGTATGTAGAGCAAAAAAGCCTTTATCTTCACAGTATAGACACAATTTTTTCTGCGATTTTTTCCGTTACCGGGTATTCTCCCAATATATCATTTAAGCCTTTGAGCCTTGATCGAATATTTTCGTATATGGCTTTGTCTTCGTAAATTCTAAAGAACTCTTCGGCTATTTTGTCTTCCGTTGCATCGTTTTGTATGAGTTCCTTAACCACCTCATCCCCAGAAATCAGGTTTGGCAGCGAGATGAAGCGTATATTTCTTATTAGGATTTTACCCATTCTGTAACTTGCAGGGCTGATTTTGTATACAACAACCATTGGTAGTCCAAACATTGCAGCCTCAAGTGTCGTTGTGCCGCTTTTTAGAATGCCAAAAAAGGCCTTATCCATGTATTCGTATGGATCGTGTTCAATCTCTATAAAATCGTAATCCTCGAGCAACCTTCCCTTTAGTTCGTTCGGTAGGTGTTTTGGATAGATCCACACAAATCTAAAACCCTCTGTGTTGTTTTTTATGATCTTTGCTGCCTTAAAGATTACTTCACTGTTTAGTTCTAACTCGCTCTTTCTTGAGCCCGGCATCAGCAAAATGATGTTTTCCTTTTTGTGTATTCCAATCTTACCATGCAGAATGTCCACTAAAGGGTGTCCCAAGTATTCCACTTTGCTTAGATTGTTGAGCTTAAAAAAGAACCTTTCAAAGGGCAGTATGGGGATAATCAGGTCTGTATACTTGTCAAGCTGTTTAACCCTGTATTTTCTCCATGCCCAAACCTGCGGCGTTATGTAATAAACAACCTTTTTGCCAAGTTTTTTTGCAAATTTTGCTATCTTCAGATTGAATTCTGGAAAGTCGAGGAGAATTACAAGATCGATATCCTTTTCCTTTATTGTCCTTTTTGTTTCATTTAGGGTTTTTATGGCTTTTTTTAGTATGGGCAGTGCCTCTTTTGCACCGATTATGGATATATCCCTAAAATCGGCTATCTTTTCCGTTTTTTTTTCTAAAAGTGTCGAACAGATGCTAAAAAATTTGAAATCGCCCTTTTTGCTTAATTCATCAACCAAAAGGGAAGCATAGTTTTCAGCCGATCTTTCACCTGTAACAACGAGGGTGTTCATCTATCTCTTACAAAACCCCTACTTGAGCCTTTTAAGAATTCTATCATGTGTATAACGTTTTTGGAGGGGCTGTTTTTCAGTTTCTCATATGCCTCTTCAAACCTCAATTTGCTCTTGAATACGATTTTATAGGCTTCCTTTAAATGCTCAATCTCTTCATTTGAAAAGCCGGCTCTCTTTAAGCCTACCAAGTTCAAGCCGTGTAAGGTGGCCCTATTGCCCGCTGCCAAGCAAAACGGCGCTATGTCCTGGGCTATACCGCTCATGCCACCTATCATGGCAAATTTTCCAATCCTGACAAATTGATGAATTGCCGTCATGCCGCCAATGACTGCATTGTCTTCGACTATGACGTGGCCTGCAAACTGTACAGCATTCGCCACTATGACGTTGTCTCCCAAGATGCAATCATGTGCTATGTGGACGTAGGCCATTATAAGGTTGTTGTTGCCTATCTTTGTAATGCCGCCTCCACCCTTTGTGCCCCTGTTGATCATGCAGAACTCTCTTATGGTTGTATTATCTCCGATAATTAGCTCACTGAATTCACCCTTAAATTTGAGATCTTGTGGTATTGTGCCCACGACGGCAGATGGGAATATCTTGCAGTTTTTGCCGATTTTTGTGTATGAGCCAATGTAAGCATTGGGCTCAATAACCGTGTTATCTCCTATAGTTACGTTGCTTTTTATGTTGACATACGGGCCGATTTTGACGTTTTCTCCAAGCTCAACCTTATCCTCTATTATAGCCGTTGGATGGATATCTGTAGCCATCTATCCCGTCTCCCTATCTATTTTTGCTGCCATTATTGCCTCTGCCACAAGGTTTTCTTGAACAAATGCTTTTCCTTCCATTTTCCAAACGTCCAGTTTGTGTTTTAATATCTTAACCTCTAAAACCAATTGATCCCCGGGTATCACAGGTCTTTTAAACTTTGCCTTGTCAATTCCGACAAAATACACCATTCTTTTGCCACCGATGGATCTTTCAAAGTCATCCTTATCCATTGATAAAAAGGCTAAAATTCCACCCGCTTGAGCCATTGCTTCTATAATTAAAACACCCGGCATGACAGAAGCATTGGGAAAGTGTCCCTGAAAGAACGGCTCATTGAACGTTACATTTTTCACAGCTTTTATCCAATTGCCCTTTTCGTAGTCCAAAACTCTATCAACAAGTAAAAAGGGATACCTATGTGGCAGTATCTTTTTAATGTCTTCAATCGTTAGCATTCTCGATCTCCTCTAACCTCTTTTCCAGTTCTTTTATTTTCTTGTACATTTCGTATAGCTTTGGCATAACTGCCGAACTTTTAAGCCAGTCTTTATGATCATAAACGGGTATGCCACTGTATACACCCGGTTTTTTAATGCTTGACCCAACGCCAGATTTTGCCGTTATTATGACGTTATCGGCTATCGTTAAGTGTCCTGCTATGCCCGTTTGACCGGCTAAAATTACGTTCTTACCCAATTTTGTAGATCCTGATATACCCGTTTGTGCAACTAATATGGAATTTTCACCAATTACGACGTTGTGTCCAATCTGAACGAGGTTGTCTATCTTTGTTCCCCTTTTTATGATGGTGCTTTCAAGTGCAGCTCTATCAATTGTTACACAAGCACCAATTTCCACATCATCCTCGATTATCACGTTACCGATTTGTGGTATCTTTAGGTGCTCTCCTTTCTCGGTGTCTGCATATCCAAATCCGTCGCTGCCAATGACACTACCTGAATGTATAATGACGTTGTTTCCGATTACGCAGTTCTCCCTGATTGTAACGTTTGGATAGATGATGCAATTATCCCCAATCTTTACGTTTTCGCCTATGTAAACAAACGGCATTATGCGTGTTTGCTTGCCAATTGTTGTACCCTTTTCGATATAAACAAAGTCCTCAATCCTTGCAGTTTCATCGATTTTCACTTTCTCTTTTATAATTGCATGCTCACTGATAAACGGTTCTGGTGCACTGGGTAAGAACAGAAAGCGCAAGATCTTGGCAAACGCGAGATACGGGTTTTTGCAGATTATAAAATTCAAATTTGGGTAGCTGTTTGGATCTATTTTATCAGAGACTATAACGCAACCCGCTTTTGTCGTGTTTAAAAATTTTTCATACTTGGGATTTGAAAGGAAAGAGAGGTCGGTCTCTTTTGCCTTTTCTATTGGTGAAATGTTCGTTATCTCTAAATCCTTTCTAATTATGGGTTTACATCCCAGTATCTCTGCGATTTTGTCTATTTTCATTTTTTGCTTGAGTTCATCAATTTGATTATCGTATCCGTTATATCCATATTGTCGTTCCAATAGATAACGTTGCCTTGACTTGTTTCAAAAACGGCATCGATACCATGTTTTTTGGCATAGTCCTTTATGATATTTATTGCCTTTGTTAGTATCTTGTTGGTTACATCGATCTCCTTCTGTCTTACCTCTTCCGATGCCTGAGCCTGATACTGTTGTAGGTCTGCCATATCCTTTGAGTATTGCTTTTGTAACTTATCCTTTTCTGTTTTTGAGAGCTTTTTGTTATTCAGCTTTTTTATTAAACTTCTTAAGTTATTTTCCTTCCTTTTGATCACTATTTTCTTTGCTTCTATTAGTGTTTTTAGCTGTTCTTTAGCCTGTTTCCCCATGTTGCTCTCTTGCATGACCTTTTTAAGATTAACAAAAGCAATCTTTGTAGCAAAGGCGTTGGAGCTTAAAATAATTATACCCAACAATGCTACTAAACTTAAAATCGATAGCCTCTTCATAAATCTATCCTCCTTAATTTGTTTTTAAAATAGAGCACCCATTGAAAATTGGAACACCGTGGTTTTTTCATCATCCCTCGGCGAAAGGTTTTTAGCTATTGAGATCCTTATCGGACCGAGTGGTGATATCCACCTTATCTCAAATCCCGAGTCGTACCTTAGGTCTCCAAAGTCAAAACTGTTTGTCCAAACGTTACCAATGTCGTAGAATAAAGCTCCATAAAGTCTTAAGTCTGCGATTATTGGGAATATTAACTCAGCCGAACCATACGCTTCCCTATCACCACCGATATAGTTGCCATCGTTGTCCTTAGGCGATAGTTTGCCAACCTCAAATCCCCTCATATCGTCTATACCGCCCAAGAAGAACTTCTTGTCAATAGGCACAACCTTTCCGCTGTAACCTTGAGCAGCGCCGACTTGGGCTTTCACATGGCCAACAAAATCCCAGAATAGCGGATGAAAGTATTCCCCAAATAGAACAGCCTTTAGATATTTCCTGTCACCGCCTAAACCGGCTATTGTTGTGTTGAGGGTTGTATGGACGCCACGTGTTGGAAGTATATAGTTGTCAAGCGTGTTGTATGTTACAAACGGTTTAAGTGCACTTTCTATGTAGCTGCCTTCCTGTTGTTCCAAATAGTAGCTCGGATAGTCTGTATCCAAATCAATCGTTGTAGAGGTTAAAGAGTACTTGACGCCTACTGTCAATGTTTGATCCCAAAATCTTTTTGCAATTGAAGGCACAATACCAGTTGTCTTTTCTGTATAATCGTAACTGTCGTACTGGTCGTGAAATATGTTTACACCAATTGATATGGGTCGATTCCTCCACCATGGGTTGACGAGGTTTAGGTTAAACAAACTCGATTTATTCGTTACATTTGCTGATAGTTTTGCATGAATTCCGCTGCCAAATAGATTTGTTTCGCTAATTGAACCCTGAACGCCAAATTTTGTGTATGTTCCGTAGCCAACGCCAAATGACAGCATACCCGTTCTTTTTTCATCCACATGCACGATCATCTTGATCTTATTTTTTCCTGCTCTTTTTGTCATGATTTTGACGTCTTTGAAATAGTCCAGGTTTATAAGGTGCTGCTTAGATTTTTTAATTTTGCTTGTTGAGTAAATATCGCCCTCTTTTAGCTCAAGTTCCCTTCTTATAACGTTATCATGTGTTCTTACGTTGCCGGTAATTTCTATTCTTGAGATATAGACCTTGGGACCCTTGTTAACATCCAACTCCACTGTTGCCGTATGTGTTTCTTTGTTTTTATGTATAATGGGGTTTATATCGGCGAAGGCGTATCCCTTATCGCCATACATGTCAGTTATCTTTCTAATGCCCTGCCTGAGTTTTACCATGTTTAACGGTTTATTTAACTTAAGATCCAAGGCTTCCAAGAGTTCCTTCTTTGTCAAGGGTTTGATATTTTTAAAGCTTATGGATTTTAGAATGTATGGCTTGCCCTCTTTTATGTTTATGTCTATGTGTATATTGCCTGTGTCGGGTTCTATGCTCACCAATGGTTCACTCACTTTAACGTCCAAATAACCTCTCGATAGGTATTTATCGATGATCTTTTGCCTGTCATTTTCAAGATCGTTTATCCTCAGCTTACCAGTGTAAAACCACGGCAGAAATGTTAAGATGTAAGGACCTTTTTTTACATGGTTTGATAATCCACTCTCCAAATCAGAGGTTGAAAGGGCTTTGTTTCCAATGATGTTTATATCCCTGATCACACCCTCTTTACTCTCTTTGATATGAAAGACTATATCAACCCTATTTCCAGGAACCTTTTTGAGTGTATAGCTAACACTTGTTAAATACCTGCTCTTTGCAGCATACATACCGATAATGTTGTTTATTGTTTCCTCTATAAGCTTTTTGTTTAAAATATTGTAAGGTTTGATCTTGAGCGCTTTCTGTAGCTTTTTGTCACTGATCTCTTCGTTTCCTTCGAACATGATGTATCTAACAGACGGTTTTTCCTTTACCTTAAAAATCAAAACGTCGCCTACCGATGTTTCGTCGATCCATGCTGATACTGTTTTATAAAAACCCAAGCTGTAGATATTCAGTATGTCTTCATCTATTGTTTTGGGATTGGGCTTGCTGCCGATTTTTGAATTTACCACACTGAGAACGGTTTCTTTATCAGTTCTTAAGTTTCCCTCAACCTTTATGGATATGATCTGCTGGGCAAGGGTTGGAAGAGAGAAAAGAAAAAAAATGGCAATTGATATACTAAGTTTCTTCACTCAATCTTCCTCCACTTAGGTACAACGTGCGTTTACACCTTCGTGCCACGTCTTCGCTATGTGTGGCTATTATGAATGTCTGCCCCGTTTGAAAGTTAATTTGTTTCATGTTGTTAACTATATCAATTGAGCTTGCTTTGTCAAGATTAGCCGTTGGTTCGTCTGCTATTACCAAATCAGGGCTGTTTACCAAAGCCCTTGCAAGTGCAAC
>WFQR01000120.1 GCA_015486955.1 Hippea sp.
AAATACGGCGTTGACGTTAAAGTAGCACAAGCAATAGCGAAAATTGAATCTGACTACAACCCAAGTAGTGTATCCAATGCCGGGGCAAAGGGTGTTATGCAACTTATGGATAAAACAGCCAAGAGCTACGGCGTTAGAGACCCTTTTGATGTTAAGGAAAACATCAAGGGTGGCATACTCTTTTTGAGGCACTTGATAGCAAAGTACCACGATGTTAGGTTAGTAGCAGCGGCCTACAATGCAGGTGAGACAGCTGTGGATAAGTACAATGGCATTCCACCTTACAGAGAAACACAACGTTATGTTAAAAAGTTTATGAACATTTACAACGGAAAAGAAGCAAAGTTGTATTCTCATAGCAGTGGGAGTAGTGTTAATAGAAAAATAGTTAAAAGGGGCAGTATCTACACAAACATAGGAAATAGTTTATGGTGAAACACATACCCAATCTCCTTTCTGTTTTTAGGGTTTTAGACTTGGTGGTTATTATAGTTTTGCTTGAAAAATCAATGAATATTTGGGCTTTTGTATTTTTCTGTTTGGGTGTTTTGAGTGATGTTTTGGACGGGTACATTGCTCGAAAGAATAAAACCGTAACCAAGCTTGGTGCAATACTTGATCCTTTGGCCGATAAAATCTTGGTTATTGGCATACTCATTGCAATGATAAAGATTGAGGATGTTCCCTATTGGATGGTCATTGTAATCGTATTCAGGGAATTTGCCGTTACGGGTTTAAGGATAGTGGCTGCAACGGAGAATACAGTCATTTCTGCAAATGTATGGGGCAAGCTAAAGACCACGTCCCAATTTTTGGCGTTGAGTTTTTTGATATTGGGCTTTAGGGAAATAGGCGTTTATCTTTTGTTTTTGGCTTTGATTCTGACGCTCATATCAGGCTATATCTACTACCACAACTATTTTAAGGATAGGGATGTCTTCGCTTAAGAAGTTTTTGAACATGATAAAGTTTGAACATACGATCTTTGCTTTGCCTTTTGCCTATATCGGTATGTTTATGGGATTTAAGCATGGATTTTCCCTTAAGGTTTTTATACTCGTGACGGTTGCTATGGCTTCTGCACGTTCTGCCGCAATGGCCTTAAATAGGATTGTGGATCTGAAGTTCGATGCGATGAATGAGAGGACAAAAGATAGGGAGTTGCCGTCGGGTAAGGTTAAGCTTAAGGATGCCTACATTTTCACATTTTTGTCAATCGTTATCTTTGAAATCACAACGTATTTTATAAACGACCTTGCATTTAAACTCTCGCCCATTGCACTGTTTTTTATACTGACATATTCGTACACAAAGCGGTTTACGTCTCTGTGTCATCTGTATTTGGGCTTTACAGATGCCATAGCGCCTTTAGGTGGGTACGTTGCTGCAAGTAACAGTTTGTCTTTACCTATTTGGCTTTTAGCTGGTTTTGTATCCTTTTGGATCGCTGGGTTTGACATACTGTATGCTTTACAGGATAGGGATTTTGACAAGAGCGTTGGTTTGCACTCAATACCCGTGAGCTTGGGTGTGAAGGGGGCTATGTTTATGGCAAAACTGTTCCATTTGGTAGCCTTTTTGTTTTTGATAGCGAGTATGTATACGTTTGATCTGTCAAGGTTGTCCTATATCGGAGCTTTAATTGTTGCTGTTTTGCTTTTCATTGAGCATAGATTGGTCGATCCCAATGATCCAAAGAAAATTAACCTTGCCTTTTTCAATATGAACAGTTATATTAGCATTGTACTGCTAATTACGTTTTTAGTGGGGAAATACTGTGGATGATCAGAGGTCTGAAAGAAGGATAAGAAATAGGGTTATTGCATATTATAGGACTGTTAGTGATAGCGAGATCCAGCGAGTAAAGAACGAGATATACCATACCGTTGAACCGGACGATTCATTTACGTTTTTTACGTCCCTTAAAAAATTGGATTCGAGCTTCGGCGATCTCAATAAGGCGTTTGTTGTTATGATGAAACAGATGGATGCAAAACTCAACTACATCATTGATCTTTTGAGAAATAGCGGAAGAGACGAAGAGCTAAGCGGGTTTTTTAAAGCTTATACATGCGATATTTCGCAAAGTGGTTTGTCCATTGAGGTTGAAGATGAACTTGATCTCGGGAGTTTTGTGTATTTAAAGGTGTTTTTACCCATAGCTCTACACCATACCATTAAGATTTTGGGTAAGGTTGTTAGGGTTGAAAAGGTGAATGGCTTTTTTTGCGTTGGTGTGGATGTTGAGGATATCACGGCTGAAAATAAAGAGTTGATCATACACTACATGATCTACGTAGAGAGAAAGATGGCTAAAGACAGGATGAATAGGGATGTCTAACGAGGTTTTGGTTTTGCAGGTGATATTTGATGTGGCCATAGCGGGCTATATACTCTTGAGCCGTTATTACGAGAAGAGGGAGAAAGAAAGCCTTTTGAAGCTTGTGGACAGCTTGAGGAACTTGGTTGAGAAACAGAAGCAGTTGATTGAGATAGCAAATTTGAGGATCGGTGAACAACAGGATAGGATAACACGTATACTTGAGGATATTAGAAAGAAAAACATGTTGCTTACGGAACTCCTTACAACCATAAAAAACAAGACCTATGAGGACAGTTTGAAAGAGAAGATAATAAAGTTGAAAAATAGTGGCAAATCGGTTGAGGAGATAGCAAAAGAGCTCAATATGAGCACGGGTGAGGTTGAGCTTATAATAAAGCTGTATGAGGAGGTAAAATAAGTGAAAAAGATCGAGGCTGTCATTAAACCGTTTAAGTTGGATGCGGTCAAAGAGGGTTTAACGGAGCTTGGCATAAAAGGATTAACAATTAGTGAAGTCAAGGGTTACGGGAGGCAGAAGGGTCATACGGAGATCTATAGAGGAGCTGAATACGTGGTCGATTTTCTGCCCAAGGTCAAAATAGAAGTTGTAGTTGAGGATGACATTGTAGAAGATGTGATAGAAAAGATAATAGAAACTGCAAAAACAGGTAAGATAGGTGATGGAAAGATATTTGTAATGCCCATTGATGATGTTATCAGGATCAGAACATCTGAAAGGGGTAAAGACGCCCTCTAATTAATGGACGAGTTTAAACAATCCAAGTTAGAAGAGAAAAATCGGCTTTTCGAAAGCCTTAAACAGGATAACGCATACAGGAGACGTGTAAAATACGTAGTTAAAACACATACAGAGTGGGTTGATAATTGCCTACGCGCGTTAGTTGACAGGATTGGTTTTAAATGCGATGGTTTTGCCCTTGTTGGCGTAGGGGGCTACGGTAGGAGGCAGTTAAATCCCTACTCTGATATAGACATACTTTTGCTATCGAATAAAGCTCATAGTGGTGGTGTAGATGGTATTGTGAGGCGAGTACTGGATTTTTTTTATTTTCTGGGTTACGAGATCAGTGTTTCTGTAAGGTCAGTTGAGGAGTGTGTTGAATATTCGAAAAAGGATGACACAATAAGGACGTCTCTTTTAGATTCGAGGTTGATATGCGGTGACGAGAAGCTCTTTGGGAATTATTTGAATGTTTTGAATTCAAAGATAATAGGTGATGGTAGGGAACAGTTTATTGAAAAAAAACTTGAGTACATGAAGGCAAGGTACAAAAAATTTGGCGGTACCGTTTTTGTTTTGGAGCCCAATGTTAAAGAAGGTGTGGGTTCTTTGAGGGATTATCATACGCTCCTTTGGGTATCCAAGGTGTTGTTTGGTACAAAAAATTTATTGGACTTGAAAAAAATGGGCAAGATTGAAGATAACGATTACAGAAAGCTGATAGACGCCCTTTACTTCCTCTGGCAGATAAGGAATGCCTTGCATTTTGAGTTTAAAAAGAAAAACGATGTGCTTTTTTTGGACGCAAGAGAAAAAATTGCACATCAATTGAACTTTGGAGACACGACCCGTCTCACAAGTTCTGAGAAATTGATAAGACGTTACTACTATGCGGCGAGGAATGTGAAGAATATCGTTAATAGGTACTTGGATATTTTTTTGTCCAAGAACGGGAAAAACGAATACTTCTTTCTTGATGATAAAATATCGATAAATGGCAATGTGCAGTTGAAAGGCGACCTGTCCCTTTACAATCTATTTGAGGCGTTTTTCTATTCAGGTCTGTATTCAAAGCCGATAAATCCGAAGGATGTTGGTAAGCTAAGAAGGGTTTTGCCGAGTATATCCAAGAAGAGATCGGATAGACATCTATCTTTTATTTTTAGGCAGCTACTTTCACTTAACAAGCCCGTGTTTGAAACCTTATCTGAAATGCACGAATACGGTGTTTTGGATAGGTATATACCTGAGTTTGGGAATATTTGTTGTTTGTCAAAGGATGGTTTGTATCACAAATATACCGTAGATGAACACTCCCTGCAGGCAATTAAGTCCTTAGATGATCTGTATGAATACGATATTCCAAAGACGTTTCTCATGAGGCTTAAAAATGCATGGGTTAATTTAAAGCCCCACAACAGGTTTGTATTGAGGCTTGCATGCCTTTTGCACGACATTGGGAAGATAAAGCAGGGGAAACACGAAGTTGTGGGCTATGAAATGTCAAAGTCAATAGCCGATAGGCTTAATTTAGGTAGGGATTTAAAAGAGAAGTTAGGTTTTCTGGTTAAGAATCACCTGCTTATCAGCTCCATTATATCCACGAGGGATGTTGATGATCCAAAGACGCTTGAGGATTTGCTGAATGTGGTTGATACAAAGGAAAAGCTCGTATTACTGTCTCTTTTGACCTATGCCGACCTTAAAGCCGTGAACGACAATGTATGGACATCGTGGAAAGAGGACCTATTGGAATCTTTGTATTTGAAAGCTATGTTCCATTTTGAAAATAGGGATTATGATGAGTATTTAAAGCTCAATGCCGCAGATTCTAAAAGAAAGATCAAGGTTATACTGGGATCAGATTACTCTGATTTGATAGAGAAGTTCCCCGATTCGATTTTTAACGATATAAGGTTTGATGTCATGGCTCAATACATAAAGGATATAAAGGATACAGGTAGAAATGCCTTTGTTTATAGAGAAAAGAGTTCTGAGGCTGCAAAGGTCGTTGTGTACTACAAAAATAAGTTTGGGTTTTTTAACGAAATCAGTGGCATTTTGGCATGTTTGGATGCAAGTATTGTAACGGCAAAGTCTTATGATCTATTGGATGGAAAGATTGTGGATGTGTTTACGGTTAAGGTTAATGATGCGAGCGAATTGGACGATTTTAAGATAGAAGACTTAATTAGTGAGGTGGAGAGCGGTGAGTTTGATCTTGAGGCTTGTATGGAGTCCAAAAAGAGGCGGTTTTTGAATAGGCTTGAAAAACTTAAGTTGGAGATGTCTTTGCAGAATGTTGACGTTATCGTTGATAACAATCAAAGTGAGTTGTATACTGTTATACGGGTGTATGCACCCGATAGGATAGGTTTGGTTTACTACATTACAAAGGTGTTGGTTGAGTTTGAACTTCAGGTTGGTATGTTTATTTTGGATACAAAGGGCAGTATGGCAGTTGATACATTTTATGTTGTGGATAAGGGTTTTAAAAAGATCTACTCACAGAAGTTGATTGACTTAATTAAAAGTCGGCTGTATGAGGTGTTGGTTTGAGAAGGGAGCCCATTAGGGTTGCAGATATTGGCAAGGTTATACCCATAGGTCAAAAAGTTATGGTTTATATAGAGGAAGGCAACTTTGCCGGTACTTATTCAAGCTATATCTATGACGTTGATGAGAATTACAATGTCTATATAGCAATGCCAACAAACGAAAATGGCTTGAAAGCCGTTATAAGAGAAGGAGACAGGGTTGAGGTTAGTTTTGTTAATAATAAGGGATTTAGGATAGGTTTTACCTCTCGCTTACTGGAGACGATAAAAAAGGGTGATAGGGTAATATACAAGCTCGGAAAGCCTGAATCTTTAGCCAGGGTTGAGCTTAGGGAGAACTTCAGGGTGCCAGTTCTCATAGAGACCCAGTTTTACGTTTTTAAGGGTGGAAAAATAGAAAAATCCAACGGAACAATATTGGATATAAGTGCTGGTGGCGTTAAGTTATCGACAGACTTAGATTTAGAGGTGAGAGATAAGCTCTTTATGGATTTCAAATTGGGTGATAAGAAACTCGAAGAGATAGAGGCTGAGGTTGTCAGAAAGGCCATAACGGGCGAAGAGGGCGTTAAGCATTACGGTCTTAGATTTACGGATCTAACGAAGGAGCAAGAGGATGCAATTATAAAGTTCTGTCTTGCACGACAGATCGAGCTTGCAAGGAAGATGAGGGGTTTGGAATAGAAATGGAAATCGAACAGTTAAAGAATGCGAGGGTAGCGGTTGTTGGTGATTTGATCTGTGATAAGTACGTTATCGGCAAGGTCGAAAGAATCTCACCTGAGGCACCGGTACCTGTTGTCAGGGTTGAAAAAGAGAAGTATTTTTTAGGCGGAGCATCAAATGTTGCATTGAATCTAAAGAGTTTGGGGAGTGAGGTTTTTTTATTCGGTGTTGTTGGTAACGATAGTTGCGGTAAGCGTCTCCTCAATATGATTAGAGATAGTGGCTTGGATGTAGGTAATATTTTAACACTTGAGGATAGACCTACGACGCTTAAAACCCGCGTTATAGCCCAATCCCAGCAAATAGTCCGATTTGATAGGGAAAAGATTTTAAGGATAGATAAGAAACACGCCTACGAGATTGTTAAGGGTGTGAAAGAAAGCGGTGTCAATGCTGTTATAGTGTCGGATTACGGCAAAGGAGTGGTAAGCGACTATTTAATTGATGAGCTTAAGAAAATAGGGGTTTTTATTGCGGTGGATCCAAAAATAAAAAATGCCTACGCATACAACGGTGTCGACATAATAACGCCCAATCTAAAGGAGGCGCAGGAGATCAGCGGCATTGAGATAGATGCGTTTCCAAACGGTATTGAGCTTGCCGCTAAGAAGATTATAAAGAAAACAAAGTGTAGATACCTTCTCATTACAGAAGGCGAAAAAGGGATGAGCCTGTTTGATGAAAATGGATTGATATTGAAACAGGAGTCTCAGGCAAAAGAGGTTTACGATGTAACAGGTGCGGGTGATACTGTGATTGCCGTTCTAACGGCAGCTATTTCAAGCGGTTTTGATATTAAGGATGCTGTCGCTTTATCCAATGCAGCTGCAGGTATCGTTGTGGGAAAAATGGGCACGGCTACGGTGAGCTTAGAGGAGTTAAAAAAGGTGCTATGAGTGTTGCTATCCTTATCCCCGCCAGGTTCTCTTCGAGCAGATTTGAAGGCAAGGTAATCCACCCCATTAAGGATAAACCGATGATTCAATGGGTTTACGAGGGTGCAAAGGAAACCAAATTGGCGGACTATATTGCCGTTCTTACAGATGATAAAAGGGTTTACGATGTTGTTAAATCCTTTGGCGGAAATGTTTTTATGGTTAAAGGCAGTTTTGCATCGGGTAGCGATAGGGTTGCAAGTTTTTGTAAGGATAAGGATTTTGACTATGTGTTGAATTTACAGGCTGATGAGCCATTAATAGACGGTGAAACATTGGATCTTTTGATTAAATGTGCTACTGAAACGAAGGAACAGATGGCAACGCTTGTTTCGTATTGTGCCCCCCAAGAGGTTGATGACCCCAATGTTGTTAAGGTTGTTGTTGATAAAAATGGCTATGCCATGTACTTTTCAAGGAGTAGGATTCCATTTAACAGAAACCCGTTCAATGGATATCTTAAACACATTGGCGTTTATATTTATTCAAGGAAAACACTGCTTCTTTTGAATTCACTTGGGCCGACGGAACTTGAGCTTGCTGAAGGGTTAGAGCAACTCAGGGCTTTGCAGAGCGGCATTAGAATAAAAACGTGCTTTACAAATAAGTTCCTTTTGGGTGTTGATACACGCGAAGACCTTGAAAGGTTAATTTCTTATTTAGGGGAAAGGGATGGTTAAAGGTAACGTTGTTTTAGGAGTAACGGCATCCATTGCCATATACAAGTCGTTGGAGGTTTTGAGTAGGCTCAAAAAAAGGGGATTTAACGTAAGGTTTGCACTTACAGAAGAGGCGAAAAGACTTATATCTCCCGTTGTTTTTAAGGCTTTGACAAACAATGAGGTCTACGACGATGTAATGGAAGAACTCGATCTTGGCGATACAAACATAACCCACGTTTCCTTTGCAAATTGGGCAGATGTGTTTGCAATAGTTCCCGCTACGGCGAATATCATATCGAAAGTAGCCTGCGGCATAGCAGATGACCCCGTGAGCTTGGTCGCTTTGGCTACAGAGGCAAAGAAAGTTATTGCGCCCGCTATGAATAGTCAGATGTACTTGAACCCGATAATACAGGATCACTTGAATAAACTTAAGAGTCTTGGGTGGCTTGTCGTTGAGCCCGAAGAAGGTGATCTTGCCTGCAACACAAAAGGTATTGGTCATATTGCTTCTGAGAATCATATTGCGGATGCCATTGAATCGTGCATGTATCCCGATCTTTTGAAAGGAAAGAATGTTGTTGTTACGGCTGGTCCTACGTCTGAGTCCATAGACCCCGTTAGATACTTGACCAATAGATCAAGCGGTAAGATGGGTTTTGCTTTGGCTAAAATGGCAAGGTACATGGGAGCGGATGTTACATTGATTACGGGTAAGGTTTGTTTGGATACACCCTTTGGCGTAAACAGGATTGATGTGGAATCAACCAATGATATGTTGACTGCGCTAAAAAAGGAAATAGAGAAAAAAGACGATCTGATTGTTATTATGGCTGCGGCAATTGCCGATTTTAGACCTGAAAAGATGGAGAGTAAAAAAATAAAGAAAGAGGGGAACGGCAAATTCACGGTGAATTTTGTAGAAAATCCGGATGTTACAGTTGAAATTGGAAGGTTCGCTAAGTCTTTAGGTAAGAAATTGAGGCTTGTAGGGTTTGCTGCAGAGACACACGATTTGCTTGAGAATGCGAAGAAAAAGATAGAGAAAAAAGGTTTAGAGTTCATTGTTGCAAACGACGTTAAAAGGGACGATATAGGCTTTGGTTCGGACTTTAACGAGGTAATAATCATCCATAGAGACGGTAGAATGGAAAGGATTGAAAGGTCTGAAAAGCTAAAGATTGCCTATGAGATTTTGAGGAGGTTGAATTGATAGAGATAAAAAGCAGGGGCGATCTTGAGTTTTTAAAAGGCGTGCAAGAGAAAAGAAGGTTGTCGTTCGAAGACTATGAAGAGGCTGTGCGCAAAATTATAGATGATGTCAAAAAAAATGGTGATAGGGCTCTGTTTGAGTATACAAGAAGGTTCGATGGCTATGATGCAAACAAAGAGACTGTTATTGTTTCAGATGAGGAATTTGATGATGCGGAAAAGTCCATACCCGAAGCCCATAAAGAGGTTATACAATGTGCAGCTGATAGGATTTGGAGATTTCATGAGGCCTTCAAGCCAAAATCTCAGTTTATAGAAGAGGATGGAGCAATACTGGGCGTGAGGGTTACACCTGTTGAGAGAGCAGGGCTTTACATTCCTGGTGGTAAAGCGGCTTATCCGTCCACAGCACTTATGACTGTTATTCCCGCAAAGGTTGCGGGTGTAAAACACATACAGATTGCAACGCCCTCTAAGGGTGGAAGGGCCAATCCTTATGTCCTCTACATAGCAAAGATGTACGGCATAAGGGATGTGTTTAAAATAGGTGGAGCTCAATCCATAGCGGCCTTTGCCTATTCCACCGAATCTGTTCCCAAGGTTGATGTTATTGCAGGTCCCGGTAATATCTATGTGGCTTTGGCTAAAAGGGCGGTGTTTGGTGATGTGGGTATAGACTCTATTGCCGGTCCGTCTGAGATTATGGTCGTTGCAGACAAAAGCGCAAATCCTGTACTGTTGGCAAGGGACCTTCTATCCCAGGCTGAGCATGATGAACTTGCAGGGTGTTTTTTTGTGGGTTTGAGTAGGGATTTGGTTTTGGAAACAGAAAAGCTCTTTATGGAATATGCTAAAAGTGCAAAGCGCAGTTATATTACGCAGGTTTCTGCAAAGAACTCTGTTTTTATATTTACAGGCGATTTGGAATTGGCGGCACGCTGCGTTGATATAGTTGCACCAGAACACCTTGAACTGCAACTTGAGGATAACTATGGCTTTATGAATATGGTAAACCACGCCGGTGCCATCTTTATTGGTCCGTATTCGCCTGAACCTATAGGTGATTATGTAGCCGGTCCAAATCATACACTCCCCACCTCGTCTACTGCGCGTTTTTTCTCACCCCTATCCTGCGATACATTTATGAAAAAGAGCTCTATTTTGCATTTTACAAAAAGAGGATTTGAAAGGGTAGGTAGGTGTGCCAGTGAATTTGCTTTAATTGAGGGCTTGTTTGCCCACAAGGAGTCTGTTGATGCAAGATTTAAAAATAGTTAAGCCAACGCTGAACGACGTTGAAGGCATATTTAGGCTTGTTGAACATTTTGCAAAAAAGGGCGATATATTGATGAGGTCTCGAGAAAATATAACGGAAAGGATTAGGGAGTTTTTTTGTGCAAAAGATGGCGATAGTGTGGTTGGTATTGCGAGTTTGAGATTGTTTTTTCCCTATCTTGCTGAGGTTAGGACATTGGCGATTGATGAAAACTACCAAGGGATGAGTTTGGGTAAAAGGTTGGTTGAGGCATGCATAGACGAGGCAAGGTCACTGGGC
This sequence comes from Hippea sp., assembly GCA_015486955.1. GTDB lineage: Bacteria > Campylobacterota_A > Desulfurellia > Desulfurellales > Hippeaceae > Hippea. The sequence goes on from WFQR01000120.1 coordinate 10,714, forward strand.
GTAAAAGATGTATTTGCATTGACTTTTAAGAAGGAATTTTTTATAAAGCTCGGTTTTAGATTGATTGATAAAAAGCAACTACCTTCTAAAAAAATTTGGGAGGACTGTATTAATTGTCCACTGTTTCCTAACTGTAAGGAAGAAGCGGTTCTACTTTCTTTGAAATAGGATAGATTTTTGTAGAAGTAGTTAATATATTAATTTTCCATAAATGTACATAAATTGACAAAAGTGGTGATTTTATGTAATATTGATCACCAAGTTTTTTAATTTTAGGGAGGCCACAAGTGAAATGGATGAAGAATTTAAAAACATACGTGCCCCCATCCTTTGTAGTAGAAAGGGATGATTATAGATGTATCAGATGTAAGGCGTGCGTTGAACAGTGCTCGTTTGACGCTACATTTTACGATGAAGAGGAAGACAGGGTTTGGACATGGAATGCCAATTGTGTGGGTTGTAACAGGTGTGCCGCCATTTGTCCTACGGATGCCATAACCGTTAGAAGGGCAGACCCTACTTACAGGTACAATCACAATTGGAATGGTCATGTAGATGGATTAAAGAAGAGAGCCATATTTGGTGGAACACCCGTTGTTTCGATGGGTAATGACAAGCCATACCCCATATATTGGGATCATATGCTTTTAAATGCTTCACAGGTGACAAACCCTTCCATTGACCCCTTAAGGGAGCCAATGGAGCTGAAGACGTTCTTGGGGAGAAAACCAGATTCGATCTCTGTGAGTGACGATGGTTTAAAAACAAAACTTGCTCCCCAACTTGAGTTGGATATACCGATTATGTTTGCCGCCATGAGCTACGGTGCTTTAAGTTACAACGTGATTGAGGCTTTGGGAAGGGCGGCTAAGGAGATGGGCACGTATTACAATTCTGGTGAGGGTGGATTAAACAAGGATCACTATAAGTTTAAAGGAAACATCATTGTTCAGGTTGCAAGCGGTAGGTTCGGAGTTCATAAGGATTATTTGGATGTTGGAAGTGCAATAGAGATTAAAATCGGTCAGGGTGCAAAGCCAGGCATAGGAGGGCATTTGCCGGGAGAGAAGGTTTCAGAAACCATATCGGAAACGAGGATGATGCCCAAAGGTTCGGATGCGTTGTCTCCTGCCCCACATCACGATGTTTATTCAATAGAGGATCTGAGGCAGTTGATCTATGCTTTAAAAGAGGCTACTGAGTACAAGAAACCAATAGCTGTAAAGATAGCCTGCGTTCACAATGTTGCCGCAATTGCAAGTGGTATAGCAAGAGCAGGTGCAGATATTATAGTGCTTGATGGTTTTAAAGGTGGGACAGGGGCTTCGCCCCAGGTAATTAGAGACAACATAGGTTTACCAATAGAGGTTTCATTGGCTGTAGTTGACGAGAGGTTGAGACAAGAGGGTATCAGACAATATGTATCCATCGTTGCGAGTGGCGGCATAAGGAACTCTATGGATGTGGTGAAGGCTATAGCTTTGGGTGCAGATGCCGTATACATTGGAACGGCGGCACTTGTTGCCATTGGTTGTACAATGTGTCAGCAGTGTCACACGGGTAAGTGTGCTTGGGGTATAGCAACGCAGGATCCACACCTGTCAAAAAGGGTTAATCCAGATATAGCAAGCAAGAGACTGATAAATTTACTTGAGGTATGGGCGCTTGAAATAAAAGAAACTATGGGAGCAATGGGTATAAACTCAATTGAGTCTTTGAGGGGTAACAGACTCAATCTCAGGGGCGTTGGATTAAACGAAAAGGAGCTTGAAATATTAGGCATTCTACCGGCCGGAGAGTGAGGGTAAGCGGATGAAAATAGTAAAGATAAGAGAGGATAATTGTATATTTTGCCATTTGTGTGAAGTTGCATGTATTGTGGAACACTCGCAATCCAAGGATATAATCAAGGCTTTTAAGAGGGAAGAGCGTCCAATTGCAAGGTGTACGGTGGAATTTAACTACCCTGTCTCGCTTTCTGTGATGTGTAGACATTGTGATGATGCACCGTGCATTGAAGCCTGTCAGAATGGATCCATGCATCGGGATGAGAGAGGCTACGTGGTTGTAAATCCCGAGACATGCGTTGGATGTTGGATGTGTATAATGGCGTGTCCTTACGGTGTTATCAAAAGAGACACAAGAAGAGAAAAATGGGGGCTTTCTACGAAGTGCGATCTCTGTCCAGATAGAGTTATACCTGCGTGTGTTGAGGCATGCCCCAACGAAGCTCTAACATTTGAAGAATTGTAGAGGGTATAGGCATGAAGATAGTTATTGTGGGAAATTCTGTTGCTGCTGTTAATGCAATAGAGGCAATTAGAGAGAAGGATAAAATATCGAGTATTACCGTGGTATCCGATGAGAACTATAGGGCATACTCTCACCCACTCTTACCGAGCTTGGTTGTAGGTGAGGTTAGTAGATCTGAAGAAAGGTTTTACTATAGACGTAGCGGCTTTTATGAAAACAATAAGGTTAATACAGTTCTTGGTAAGAGGGTAGTAAAACTCGATTTAGAGGGAAAAACGGTTGAATTGGATAACGGGGAAAGGTTGGAATACGATAAATTACTTTTGGCCTGTGGTGGAAAGCCCATAAAACCACCAATGGAGGGTTTGGATTTAGAGGGTGTACATACCTTAACAAATATAAAATCGGCGGATAAGTTGAGGAAGGATCTTAAGAATATCTCTCACTGTGTGGTGGTAGGCGGTGGATTAATAGGTAGTAAGGTTGCGGAGAAGCTCGCCAAAAAGGGTATTAAGGTAACATTGGTGGAACTTGCACGAAGGGTGTTGTTCCCCGTTTTGGATGATACAGGTGCAGACTATATCCACAGGGAATTGAAGGGGCTTGGCGTTACTTTGATGCTGAACGATTCCGTTAGCGCTTTAGATGGCGACGGACGTGTAGGTCAGGTAATTCTAAAGAGTGGGAAAAAAATAGATGCCGATGGTGTCGTGGTTGCCGTGGGTGTTGCACCGAATATAGATTTGGCTAAGGATGCTAATTTGGATGTGGACAGGGGTATTGTTGTTAATGATTTTATGCAGACCTCAAATGAGAATGTATACGCTGCTGGTGACGTGGCTCAGGCTTATGACATCGTTATGGGTTTAAAGAGACCAATACCCATACTACCCCTTGCTGCGAGGCAGGGCAGGGTTGCTGCATTGAACATGTTGGGAATGGATGTGAAATACAAAGGCGGTTTCCCCATGAACTCTATGACCATAGGAAAGACGAGCTTTATCTCTGCGGGTATAGTGGATTCAGAAGAACTTGAGGTGTTGAGCATACAAAAGGGTGATGAGTACAGAAAGTTCCTTGTGGATGAGGACAATAGGCTAAAAGGTATGATACTTATTAACAATATTGAAAAAGCCGGTATGTTCAATTGGATGATACAGAACAGATTTGATGTTTCCTGGATTAAAGATACGTTTTTAAATAGCGATTTCGGATGGAAGTACTTCAATAAGGCCTTCAGGGTTTTGAGACTTGACAGAAAAATTAAATAGGGTGGTTGGTTATGGAGCTTGCTAAAGATATATCGGGATGCGGAATAGCCGGTTTTATAAATACCGATGGCGAAAGGATCTCAGGTGTTGATATTGTTGATGCCATAACGCTGATGAAGGATAGGGGTAATGGTCTTGGAGCAGGATTTGCGGCATACGGCATATACCCAGATTTTAAGGAATTTTATGCATTGCACATCATGTATGACGATGAACATGCAAGAAAGGTGACTGAAGAATATTTGGAAAGAAAAGTACACATTGAGCAGCACGGTGGTATGCCCACAAGACCCATAAAAAAGAAAAGGCCGATATTCTTCGTATACTTTGTTCAGCCGAGAGAACAGAGTACTAAGGGTGAGAGTGAGGAGTTCAGGATAGAAGAAGCCGATGAGTTCATTTTTAAGCTTGTTATGTTCATAAATGAAAATATTGACGGTGCGTTTGTCATATCAAGTGGTAAAAATATGGGCGTATTCAAAGGTGTTGGATTCCCCGATGAGATTGCAAATTTCTTTAGGGTGGATGAGTACAAGGCTTATTGCTGGACGGCACATAACAGGTTTCCTACAAATACACCGGGTTGGTGGGGCGGCGCACATCCGTTTTCGCTATTGGGTTGGAGTGTCGTTCACAACGGTGAGATATCTTCCTACGGTGCCAACAAGCGATACCTTGAGATGTACGGCTATAAGTGTACGCAAAAGACAGACACAGAGGTTGTTGCTTACCTTTTGGATTTGCTTGTTAGAAAACACGGCTTGCCACTGCATATTGTAGCCAAGATCTTTGCACCACCTTTGTGGAGTGAAATTGAGCATATGGATGAAAAGGATAAGGAACTTTATAAGGCTTTGAGGATGGTTTACGGTGGTGCTATGCTTAACGGGCCATTTTCCATAATCGTAGGTTTTAGGGGTGGCATGTTCGGTCTAAACGATAGGATCAAGCTGAGACCCCTCGTTGTTGCAAGGAAGGGGTCAAACGTGTATATGGCTTCAGAAGAATCAGCCATTAGATACATAGCCGATGATCTGGATGAAGTGTATATGCCAAAAGCGGGGGAACCTGTTATTGCTATGCTGACGGATGAGGCTTACGAAAAGGTGTATGGCAGTAAGGAGAGAACATATGTATGAGATAGATGCAAGGGGTGTTTATTATAGGGATTTGAATGCAAAGATTAGGGAAGCAATAAGAAACCATCACAAGGATATTGTTTTGCACAACGTTTGCGGTCAATACTACATTGGTTGTGGATTGAATGATAAAGATGTAAAAATAACAATAAACGGTGTCCCTGGCAACGATCTTGGTGCCTTTATGAATGGCCCAACGATAATTGTAAATGACGATGCTCAGGATGGCATTGGCAATACGATGAACGGCGGAAAGATCGTTGTATACGGGAATGCCGGCGATGTTGTTGCATACTCCATGAGGGGCGGTAAGATTTTTATCGAGAAGGATGTGGGTTACAGGGCTTGTATCCATATGAAGGCCTATAAGGATATGAACCCAACGGTTGTCATAGGTGGTTGCAGCGGTGCGTTTATGGGTGAGTATATGGCCGGTGGAACGCTGATTTTGCTTGGTTTGACAAGAAAAGACGATAAACCTTTGACAGGCGTTTACCTTGCAACGGGCATGCATGGTGGAAAGATATTCATACGTGGCGGTGTTGATGAGAAACTATTGTGGAAAGAGGCTGTTGTTGTTGAACCCACAAAAGAAGAGATGAAAAAGATAGAAAGCGAAGTTAAAGAGTTTTGCAATCTTTTTAAAATTGATTATAATAAAGTAATGGATGAGGAATTTGTAAAGGTGGTGCCGAAGTCAACAAGACCATATGGCCACCTTTACATTCCAGGGCCTTGATAAATGTTTGCCCTGGGGCACACGTGATGTGCTTTTTTCCTTAGAGCCAACACCTAACAATGGGGAGCCGGCTTCAGGTGTTGGGCGGATAGGCCTTCCTTTGAGCATGAAGGACGTGCCGCCCGCACCTGCGACGCTCCCACCTATCGTTGTTAGGTTCTTAGGAAGAAGATAACACACGGTGTCCCTGGGGCATTAAAATAAATTGGGCTTTGCTGCCAAGGGGCTGCATTGAAAAATAGACAAAGAAATGAGCTCCTCAAAAAGAGGGGAGCTTTAAATAGATCGTTTATACTACAAAAGAGTGCATTAATCAGCAGAAAGTTATATTCTTTCTTAAAAAGAAAGGGTTTTTCTTCTGTAGCTTCTTATAGTCCCTACAATAATGAGGTAAATCCCAACCTCTTCTTAAAATCAAAAGATCTATACTTTCCCAGAGTGGAATCACCAAAGACGTATACTATGTCATTTTTCAAGGGTACACTTGTTAAGTCTTTCAAGGGCATAAAAGAACCAAGGATATTCAAGACGAAAACTTTTGGGAAGGATTTAAAAGCTATAGTGGTTCCGGGTGTTGGATTTGATGAAAGGGGTTATAGGATTGGTTATGGTGCCGGTTTTTACGATCGATTTTTGAGGGGCTTGCGTGCTTTTAAAATAGGCGTTGCGTTTGAATGTTGCATGGTTGAAAGGGTTGAAAACACGGAAAACGACATTCCTGTTGATGTTGTTATTACTGAAAAAAGAGAAATTCACTGTAGGTTAAGGAGATGAGAAATGGGAACAGTTGAAGTAATTTTGATAGCGGTTTTGGCCATTGTTGTTGGAATTCTGCTGGGTATATTCGGATACCATCAGATTGTTGTGAAGAAGAAAGAGTATGCGAAACAAAAAGCTGAGGATATCATCAAGGATGCTGAGAAAGAGAAAGAGAACATCATAAAGGCTGCCCAGATTGAGGCAAAGGAGTATCTCATTAAGGCGAAAAATGAGATAGAGAAGGAAGAGAGGGAGTCAAGGAAAGAGCTACAGAAGTGGGAAAAGAGGCTGCAGGCTAAAGAGGCAAACCTCGAAAAGAAACAGGCCTATATCGATGAGAAGATAGAGCTTATCAATAAAAAGCAGGAAGATATTTCGGCGATCGAAAGTGAGCTTGAGAGAAAGATGCAAGAGATCGACCGGCTTGTTGAAGAGCAACAAAGGAAATTAGAAGAGATCAGCGGGATGACCCAAGAACAGGCTAAGCAGGTGCTGATAGAGAGTATAGAAGAAGAAGCAAAGAGGGAGGCTGCGGCTAAGATCAAGAAGTACGAAGAAGAGGTAAGAAACGAGGCTAAAAGGCTATCTCAGGAGATACTCACAACGGCTATGGAAAAGATTGCAAGTAGTTATGTGGCTGAAAGGACTGTGGCTACAGTTACACTGCCAAACGATGAGATGAAGGGTAGGATAATAGGTAGAGAAGGTAGGAACATAAGGTCGTTTGAGAAGGAAACCGGCACCGATCTGATTATTGATGATACACCTGAGGTTGTTGTTATCTCAAGTTTCAATCCTTTGAGAAGGGAGATTGCAAGGATTGCCCTTGAAAGACTGGTAAGCGATGGAAGGATACACCCTGCAAGGATTGAAGAGACGGTTGCCAAGGTCAGGGATGAGCTGGTGCAGGAGGCTACGGAGGAAGCCAAAAAGATTGTATTTGACCTCGATATCGGAGATTTGCATCCTGAACTTATAAAATACCTGGGTCTTTTGAAGTATAGAACAAGTTACACACAGAACGTCTTAGCCCACTCCGTTGAGGTTGCTTATTTAAGCGGTTTGATGGCGGCAGAGTTGGGTTTAAATGTTAAATTGGCAAAGAGGGCTGGATTGTTACACGATATAGGCAAGGCCGTAGATCAAGAAGTTGAAGGGTCTCATACAAAGGTTGGAGCCGAGATAGCAAAGAAGTACGGTGAAAATGAATACGTGATAAATGCCATTATGTCCCATCACGGTGAAGTTGAACCGAATTGTCCAGAGAGCGTTTTAGTTTCCATTGCGGACACGCTTTCTGCTGCAAGACCTGGTGCGAGGAGGGAAAGACTTGAGAGCTACATCCAGAGGCTTGAGGAGCTTGAGAATATTGCAAAGTCAAGGGATGGTGTTAAGGAAGCATACGCAATACAGGCAGGTAGGGAATTGAGGGTCATTGTTGAGCCAACACTTTTGGATGATGATGAGAGTTTGATGCTTGCACGTGATATTGTTAAAGACATTGAAGATAAGGTTACTTATACTGGACAGGTTAAGGTTGTTGTGATTAGGGAGAATAGGGCCATTGAATACGCCAATTAGGATGCTGTTTGTTGGAGATATAGTGGGAAAACCCGGCAGGAAGACGTTTAAGGGTTTGATTGACTCAATTAAAAGAAAGCATGATGTTGATTTTGTTGTTGCTAATGTTGAGAATGCTGCGGATGGTTTTGGCATAACGAAAAAGATCTATAATGAGCTTGAACCCTACGTCGATGTGATGACAACGGGCAACCACACATGGGATAAGGATGAGATTATAAACGAATTTATGAATTTGAATAAACTCGTAAGACCCATTAACCTCTCCCCACTTGCGCCGGGGAGGGGCTTTACTGTTTTGAATGTAAAAGGAATAGATGTGTTGGTGGTTAATGCCATTGGTAGGATATTCATGAATCCTGCTGAAAATCCTTTTTTTGCTTTGGATGAGCTTTTTTCTTTGTATCCAAACGTAAAGGTAAGAATTGTTGATTTCCATGCCGAAGCTACGAGTGAGAAACAAGCTTTGGGCTGGTATCTCGATGGCCGTGTTAGTGCTATTTTAGGTACACATACCCATGTACAGACGGCTGATGAGAGGATTTTACCCAAAGGATCTGCCTATATCAGCGATGTTGGTATGACGGGCTGTCATGATGGTGTTTTGGGTTTTGGATACAGTGAGGCTTTAGAGCGCTTTCTTAAAGGCATACCCAAGAGATTGAAGGTTTGCAAAGGTAATTTAAAGTTGGACGCTTGTATTGTTGATATAGATCCAAATACTGGAAGAGCCTTAAGCATTGCCCGCATATCTGAACCCCTAACAGATACTTAGAGGTCTCTCAGGCCTTTAAGTTGAAATAAAAAGGTTTATTAATTTTGTTTGACAATACTAAAAATTGTGTTTAATATTACTAAAAATTGTGTTTGAGGAGTGAGCTATGCCTGAAAATGTAAGAACTGAATTGAAAGAATTGGGTCTGGGGAAAAAAATAAGACAGCTTCGCCTTGAGCGTGGTTTAACCATCCAAGATGTCAGTGAGAAAACGGGTTTGTCAAAGGGATTGATCTCACAAATTGAAAATGAACAGGTTTCTCCTCCTATTTCTACACTTATGAAGATTGCCAATGCCCTGAAGGTTGAACTTGCCTATTTCTTCATGAAAGAGGATGAAGATCCCAAGATTACTGTTGTTAGAAGGGATGAGAGGATTACATCAGGCAGAAGGGGTGTAAAGGGCAATATCAATGTAGGTTATACGTATGAACTTTTGGCACACAAAAAGAGGCATAAACATATGGAGCCGTTCGTTGTAACGTTTGAACCCCGGGAGAGGGACGAAGTTATTATGTTTAGTCACAAGGGTGAGGAATTCCATCTCGTTTTGGAAGGTAGAATAGAGATGATCACCGATATTTCGGATCCTATTACGCTCGAAGAGGGTGATGCATTGTATTTTGATTCTACCGTGTCACATGGATTTAGGGCTTTAGATGGTAAACCAGCCAAAACCGTGGCTGTTCTCTTTCAAGCCGAATGAAAGGGGTTGAAAGTGATAGAAATTAGATTTCACGGTAGGGGTGGTCAGGGTGCGGTTATTGCGTCTAAGATACTTGCTTATGCCTTGTTTTTAGATGGGTATCACACGCAGGCTTTCCCTACCTATGGTGCCGAGAGGCGTGGTGCGCCTGTTGCTGCATACGTCAGAGTTGATAATTCCTTTATCAACGTCAGGAGCCCCGTGATTAACCCAGATTACGTTATAGTCATGAGCGGGAAGTTGGCCGATACAGTGGATGTTTCGAGCGGCATAAAGGAAAATGGCCTCATACTGATAAACAGCGAATTGGATGTGGATCATTATACGTTTGAAGAAAGATGCAGGGTTGTGTGTTTTGATGTGAATAGGATTGCCTTGAAATATGGGTTAGGCACCAAGATTATGCCGATCATAAACGTACCTATATTGGGTGTGTTTGCTAAGCTAACGGGCTTGGTTTCAATTGATGCTTTAAAAAAAGCCACTCCAAAGTTTGTACCGGTAAAAGCTGAGAGGAATATAGAGGCTTTGGAAGAGGCCTATAACCTTGCTTAGGAGGCATTCATGGAAAGTGTTGATTATCAAAGTGTAATTTCTGATAAAGATGTAAGAAGATTTCCCATTTCCATTACCACAACAGAGGTAAATCTAACCGGTTCTTGGCGGTTTTCTAAGCCTGTTTTTAAGGAAAAAGTGTCGCCATGCAGTGTAGGTTGTCCTGTAAATACGAATATTCCAAAGTATATCTTCTACCTTTTAAAAAACGATATGGATAAGGCTGTTGAGGTCTTAAGGAGAGAAAACCCATTTCCCGCTACCTGCGGTAGGGTATGTCCCCATTTTTGTCAGGCTAAATGTAATAGAAAGGACTACGATGGTGCAGTTGAGATAAAACAGATAGAGAAGTTTGTAGGCGATTATGCTTTAAATGTTCCTCCAAAAAAAGCAAAGGTTCTGTCCAATAGGTCCGTTGCCGTTGTAGGTGGTGGTCCAGCTGGTTTGAGCTGTGCGTATTTCCTTGCTGTGAGTGGTTATAAAGTGGATTTATTTGAGAAAGAGAACTTCTTGGGCGGCTTGCTTGTGTATGGAATACCGGAGTACAGATTGCCGAGAAGTGTGGTGAAAAGGGAGATAGAGAACATTTTAAGTGTTGGTAATATAGAGGTGCATTTGGGTAGTGAGATTAACAGAGACGAGTTGGAAGAGCTTAAAAGTAATTACGATGCAGTTTTTGTTGGTGTGGGTTTGTCTAAAGATAGGGAAATTGAGAATATAAAGGTCGACAATAGAGGCGTGTTTTCTGGATATGGGCTTTTAAAGAGGTTGAATACAGATTTAGAGTTTAGGAAACGATTTAGTGGTGAGAGGATTGGTGTCATAGGAGCTGGTAATGTTGCAATGGATGTGGCAAGGACGTTAATTAGGTTGGGTAATGATGTTGAAATAATCTACAGGAGAACGCTTGAGGAAGCACCTTCCTTTGAGGATGAGAAAAACGAAGCATTGGAAGAAAATGTAAAGGTTAGGGAAAAGAGAGTTGTTGAAGATTTACAGTACGATACGGAAGGACGGCTTTTGTTAAGACTAAGAGGCGTAGATAGGGTAGAAAAAGGTAAAGCTATGTTGAATGAAATAAAAGAGGACTGTGTAGTTGATAAGCTTATTTTGGCAACAGGGCAGGCAAGGGCCTTTGATATTGATGAAGATGATAAGGTGTTTTTGGGTGGTGACTTTTTGCATGGTGCAAGGACGGTGATTGAAGCAATTGCCTCAGGAAAACAGGCAGCTTTTAGGATAATGGCAAAGTTTGAAGGCAGAGATTTTTCTTACATGGATAAAGACGATCGTTTCTTTAGGGTTGAAAGGGATTTTGATGAGTATAAGGTCGTTCCTTTTGAAAGGATAAACCTGCACTATTTTGAAAAGCAGGAGCCTTTGAAAATAGAGAAACTCCCAAAAGAAGAAAGGGCGAGTAACTTTAGAGAGGTTGTGTTGAAGCCAAGCTTGGAGAAGATACTCAGCGAGGCAAAGAGGTGTTTTAGTTGCGGCGTTTGTAACGAATGTAAGACGTGCTGGTTTTTCTGTCCAGATATGTGCATAGGTGTACATGATGGGGTTGAATTTGATTATAGCTTTTGCAAGGGGTGTGGGGTGTGTTCGGAAGAATGTCCAAGGGGTGTTATCGATATGGTGGAGGATAAATAATGGTTAAAGATATGGTGTTGGGTAGTGAGGCTGTGGCGTTGGGTGTTAAGCTGGCCCGTCCAAAGGTTATATCAGCATACCCCATAACGCCGCAGACCCACATAATAGAAAGGCTTTCAGAAATGGTCGATAATGGCGAGTTGGATGCAAGCTTCATCAGGGTTGAGTCTGAGCTTTCTGCAATTTCCGCTGCAATGGGGGCATCACAGGCGGGTGTCAGGGCGTTTACGGCAACAAGCTCTCACGGTTTGGCTTTGATGCATGAGGTTTTGCACTGGATAGTGGGTGCAAGACTGCCTGTGGTTTTGGTCAACGCCAATAGGGCGATTGGATCGCCTTGGAATATATGGACTGATCAAACGGATAGCATGTCACAAAGGGATCTTGGTTGGCTTCAGGTTTACTGTGAAACTGCACAAGAGGCGTTGGATACAGTTTTACAGGCCTTTTATGTGGCAGAAAAGGTCTTGTTGCCCATTATGGTCATGATAGATGGATTTATACTTTCCCATACATTGGAAGAGGTGGTAATACCGACACAAGAACAGGCCGATGAGTTTTTGCCTCCATATGAGCCAGAATATTTCTTGGATATCAATAATCCTTTGAGTTTTGGTAATGCGGCAAAGGGCGATGTCTTTTATAACTTAAGAAAGGATATACAGCGTTCTATGGAAGCCTCTTTTGGCGTTATCAATGAAGCTCACAATAGATTTGATGATATTTTTGGAAGAAGGTACGATCTAATTGATACCTACTTTATAGACGATGCTGAGATTGTTTTTGTTATAGCGGGGGCTTTGACTGGAACAGTTAGGGTTGCTGTAGATAAGCTTAGGAATATGGGTGTTAAAGCGGGACTTTTGAAAATAAGGTATTTTAGACCATTCCCGTCTGACTTGGTAAGGAGTTATTTGACGGATAAAAAGCATGTTGTTGTTCTTAATAGGTCTCTGAGTTTTGGCAGTGCGGGTCAAATCACGCAAGAGATAAAGAATGCCCTGTATTTTGAGAAAGACAAGCCTTTTATCTACGATTATGTTTTGAGTTTAGGCGGAAAAGAGGTGTTTGTTGAGGATATAGTTAAATTGGCTTTGAATATAGACAGTCTTGAAACCTCAAAGATCCTATGGAGAGAATAAGGAGACTAAAATGGACTTTAGAGATGTAAAAAATATCGAATACATGAACCAGGGTGATTATGCATGCCCCGGTTGCGGAGCAGGTCTTTCCATGAGACACGCCCTGAAGGTTCTGGGAGAAAAGACGATAATAGTGATGCCAGCCTCTTGTTGGTCTATTATAGCCGGTGTGTTTCCCACAACGGCCCTGCAGGTGCCCCTGATGCATGTGCCTTTTGCCACCGCTGCGGCTGTAGCAAGCGGTGTTAAGAATGCATACAGAAAGAAAGGACAAGACGATGTTAATGTTGTGTGTTGGGCTGGAGATGGTGGTACGTTTGATATAGGTTTGCAAGCGTTGAGTGGTGCAGCTGAGAGAAAGGAAGACATAATCTACGTCTGTTACGACAACGAAGCATACATGAACACAGGTATACAAAGGAGTTCAGCCACGCCACCAGGTGCCTGGACTACCACTACCCCAACAGGCAATCCATTGATTTACGAAAAGAAGGATATGTTTAACATCGTTGCTTCGCACAACCCAGCCTATGTCGCTACAGCAACTGTAGCTTATCCGGATGATTTCTATATGAAATTTGAAAAGGCCAAAAATGCCAAAGGGTTTAGATTTATCCATCTCTTAAGTGCATGCCCGCCAGGTTGGCGCATAGATTCAAAAGATTCTGTTAAGGCCATGAGACTTGCCGTTGAAAGTGGTATGTTTGTTCTGATGGAAAAAGAACAGGGTAAACCTATCAGGGTAACCTACAAACCAGAGAGATTTATACCTGTTAGAGAATACCTGTTGTTTCAAGGCAGGTATAGACATTTGGATGAGAATACGATCAACGAAATTCAGATTAGAGTGAACGAAAGATTAAAGGATTTGGATCTGTTATGAGTTTCAATATATTGGCAATAGATCCTGGCTCCACTTCAACAAAGGTGGGTGTCTTTTATAAAAATGGGTTAATGAAAGAAACAATAAGTCACGATAGGGACTTAATTGACAGTTTTGAGAATATATTCGATCAAAAGGATATGAGAGTTAGTTCAATCTATGCGTTTCTCAAATCCAAAGGTTTGAGTAGCGTAAAATTTGATGCCGTTGTTGCACGTGGGGGACTTTTGAAGCCCATAGAGGGTGGTGTTTACTTGGTTAGTGAGGCGATGTTAGATGACCTTAGGTCTGGAAAATACGGTGTCCATGCGGCGAATTTGGGTGGAATTATAGCCCATGAGTTTTCTGTCTACTTCTCGTGTCCCGCTTTTATAGTTGATCCGCCGACAATTGATGAAATGGATGAAGTTGCAAAACTCACGGGTTTCAAAGATCTGACAAGGAAAAGTAAATTTCACGCCTTAAACCAGAGGGCTGCGGCAAGAAAGGCTGCGGAAACGCTTGGTAAAAGATACGAAGAGGTTAACTTGATTGTAGCCCATATGGGTGGCGGTGTTTCGATTGGGGCGCACAAAAACGGCACGGTTGTAGATGTAAATAACGCTTTGGATGGTGATGGTCCTTATGCGGTTGAAAGAACAGGTTCTTTACCTGTCGGTGATCTTGTGAGATTAATTAAGGATGGAATATACACTCCAGATGAATTGCTCAACATCTTTTCAAAAAAAGGTGGCATCTATTCCTATCTTGGATTGACTGACATGAAAAAGATTGAAAGCATGATTGAAAATGGGGATAGATATGCACGTTTGATTGTGGATGGTTTTGTTTATCAGATAGCCAAAGAGATTGGATCATTAGCCTGTGTCTTGGATGGAAAAGTTGATGGTATAGTTTTCACGGGTGGTTTGGCTTACAGTGACTATATTATAGAAAAAATAAGTAATAAAGTGTCGTTTCTTGCCCCCATTTTTGTCTTTCCAGGTGAGTTTGAAATAGAAACACTGATTGATGGTGCGCTAAGGGTTTTGAAAGGTGAAGAAAAGGCGAAAGATTATGTTTAGGTGGTGGTTATGAATGTAGGTGAGAATATAAAAGCTGCAATGAAGGATAAGGATATAGATGCGCATCTCTTGTCAAGGCTTACGGGCATAGAGATTGATGCACTAAAAGGCATTGTCGAAGGTAGAGTTGAGCCAATGGTATCTGATGTCTTGAAGATAGCCAATGTCTTAGGTGTTGACACCTCTTTTTTGTTTTATGGTAGATCGTTCTCGGATAAGAGGGCTGTAAAAACTACGCCCAAAGAGAGATTAAGGGTTAAAAGAAGGGATGATTTAAAATACGAGAGTTTAGCTCCGTCCTACAGTGGCAAGCACATGGAGCCATTTGCCATCGAAGTGTACAAGTCCACAAGTCCGGATTTTAGCAGGCACTCAGGCGAAGAGTTTCATTACGTTTTGGACGGAGAGTTGAAAATCGTTGTTGATGGTGAGGAGTTTGTTTTGAAGTCAGGGGATTCTCTTTATTTTGATTCATCCCTACCTCACAGTGTCACATCTTTAAGCGATATATCAAAAGCCATTGCAGTAATCTACAATCCTGGTTCGATGGTTCATGTAACCCGAAGCGGTAAGATGAGGGATCTGATACAGGCAGCTAAGATGCTGAAAAAACGTAATATTGTACTTGTTTGTCCCGATGAGATCTCCTTAAGTGCTGTAAACAAGGCTATAGAGGAAGGTATTGTTGAGAAGGCTTATCTTGTCGGGTTAAAAGAGAAAATAGATGAGATGTGCAAAGGTGCTTTAATACATAAAGATAGATATGAGTTTGTGTTTTTAAGAGAGGATGATGGATACGAAGGGCGTTGCGCCAAAGCAGGTGTAGGGATAATCAGGGATGGAAAGGCCCATATGTTGATGAAGGGAAAGATCAACAGTGTCTTTTTTATGAAGGCTGTTCTTGATAAAGACAGTGGCATTGGGACTGGTAGGCGTTTGTCTTTGGTTAGTATTTTTGAATTGCCAAATTTGAATAGGCTAATATTTTTGACTGATCCTGCTATAAATCCAGAGCTTTTTAAGGACAACAACCTTGAAACATCTATTGACATAATAAGGAATGCCATTGAGGTTGCAAAGAGCTTGGGTGTGGTAAGGCCAAAGGTAGCTCTGCTTGATGCCAATGAAATGCCGTCCAATAGTATTCCAACAACAATCCTTGAGAAGAAACTATCGGAACTTGACTGGGAAGACGCCGATGTCTATGGACCTTTATCTTACGATCTTGCTTTGTATGAGGATGCTGTCAAAATAAAGGGTTTAAAAGACAATCCCGTTGCTGGAAAAGCCGATATTCTGGTTGTTCCGCACATCGACAGCGGCAACTTTTTGTATAAGGCTTGGGTTTATACTATGGGAGCGGAGGTGGCCAATATCGTTTTGGGTGCAAAAGTGCCTTTAATATTCACATCAAGGAGCGACAGTGAAATAATCAAGTTTTTGACCATATGTGCAAGTGCCATCTACAGCGATTATCTTGAGAAGACTAAGAAAACCTAAAAACGGCGACCCTGTCAATTCCCGATAGGTCTTTTGAGATCTTTAAAAGGTTCCTTTGGCTTTTAATGAACTGCGATTGATCGTAGCCAAACTCCAAAATCAGGTATCGTGTTAGACCTTGTGCGTGGGTTATCAAGTGCTTTATGAAGCTCAAGCCATCTTCTTCAGCAATTAAGGCCCCTTTGGGCTCGTATTTGACATCATCCGAAAGGTTTTCATAATCTTTCTCCGATACATATGGTGGGTTAGAGACTATGAGATCAACCCTTTTTCCTATCCATTCCAAGCCATTAGATAGAACAAAATCCACTTTGGCTGTGTGCTTGTCTCTGTTAAGCCTTGCCACTGTTAATGCCTCCCGTGATATGTCCGATGCAAACACCCTTTTGTTCAGAAGTTTAGATAGAACTATCGCTATACAACCACTTCCCGTGCCAATGTCAACGATTGTGTCTATATTGTTGTCTTTAGCTATGTTTATCGCTTCTTCTATTAACAGTTCTGTTTCGGGTCTGGGTATCAAAACACGCTCGTCAACAAAAAATTCGAATCCGTAGAACTCCTTCTTGTGTGTTATGTATGCGATAGGGTACCTCTTCTTTCTCTTTTCTAAGAGCTTAAATAGATAGTGTTCCTGCTCTTGGTTTAGTTTGTAGTCCGAGTTTGTCAGAACGAATACGTCGCTTTTATTTAGGATCGTTTTTAACAGTATTACGGCATCGTTACCGTATGTGCCTATATTTGCTTCTTTTAACTCGTTTATGGCAATTTTTAATGCTTCCCTAACTGTCATACCTTTCAATAATTAACCAGTTGTTTGATCTTTTTGCCTTTATCTTCCCTCTGAGATGAACGGTTTTACCTGTTTTTACGGTTTTTTCTAACCTTTTGATGTTCTTAAAACTCAACGAATACTCGCTTTCCAAAAGTGTTTTTGCAATCAACGATAAACTCCTACCCAAAATACTCTTGCTTTTATCAAAATTTGTCAAGTCAACCATTGCTTTGTTTTGTGTAAATATTGCCGATTTTATGCAGTTGATCTCCGCTTTATTTTTCATATACTCCACATCCTCAAGCATGGTCATGCCGCTTCTAAACAGCGTTTCAACTATATTGGGGTTGAACTCTTTTAACTTTTCCAAAAGATCCAGCCTTATTTTGTTTCTTGTGAATTTTTTGTCCATGTTTGATCTGTCAATTACAAATTCTATACTGTTTTTATTGAGAAACTCTACAATCTCTTCCTTTTTGAAAGCCAATATCGGCCTAATGAAATACCCGCGTTTGGGTTTTAAGGCAACCAATCCGTCTATTGTTGACCCACGTAGCAGGTTTATTAAGAACGTTTCTACAAAATCATTCATCGTGTGTCCTGTAGCTATGAAATCTAAATCGAACTGGGATTTTGCTTTCTCAAAGAATGCGTATCTTTTGATCCTTGCCGCATGTTCTATTGAGAGTTTCCTTTCTTTGCTCAATTCTTCAACGTTTCCTTTTTCCGTTAGAACCTTTAAATTCATAGTCTTTGCGAGTTTTGTAACAAACTGTTCCTCTTCATCTGCTTCCTTTCTAAGCTTATGATTAAAGTGCAGGACCGTTAGATCTAAATTAAACTCATTTTTTAAGGCATTCAACAGTGTAAGTAAGAAAACCGAGTCTGGGCCGCCAGATACGGCAACGCCTATTCTTGAGTTTTTGGGCAATAGATTATACTCGCTTGCGAAATCCTTTAGCCTCTTCAATAACCCTTTCATTGTTAATGTAAAACACCCCCCCCAAAAGGCTTGTAGAAACAACCACAAAGAAAACGGCAATACTTAAACTCACCGCCTGCGTTGAGTTGAGACCTGCAATTTTAAAGAAGTAAACAAACGAGAATTCCCTAACACCAATGCCATTGAACGATATGGGAAGGAAGCTGATCAGAGTGATTATCGGTATGAACGCAAAGTAGAATGCGGGGCTGATGTGAAAGCCGAGCTTTAAACCTACCAATAGATACATGACTATGTTAATCGTTTGGACTAAAAAGGAAAAGACCGTTACCGTGTAAAAATTTTTGCTTTTGTGAAACGTTGCAATGTCCAGATAGAATTTTCTCACCTTTTCGTGTTTTATAAACTTCAATACATAGATAAGAATAACGGTTAGCAGATTGATGGCGACAATTAGACCCACAATCTTTAATCCAAAGAGCTTAAAACACAACAAAGATGAAATGAGCGATAGAAACAAGAGAACCAATAAGCCGTTATAGCGCTCCAGAAATATGGAACTTATGGCTTTTCTTATTCCTATGCTTTTTGAGAGTATGT
Source organism: Hippea sp. (assembly GCA_015486955.1). Classification (GTDB taxonomy): domain Bacteria; phylum Campylobacterota_A; class Desulfurellia; order Desulfurellales; family Hippeaceae; genus Hippea. Next base: position 29,049 of record WFQR01000120.1, read on the forward strand.
AGCCTTTAATTGTGTCTCCACCGATTGTGCTTGGTAAGAATAGATTGGCAAACATACCCATTAGGTAGAGTTTGAACAGATAGATCGCTGAGACGTTTTCATCCAACGATGATATGACCATTGACCAACGGATACTGCTTATGAATTGTGCTAAAATATAGATAGCAGAAAGGCCAAAAAATTCAACTACGCCTATTTTCAACATCATGTTTAATAGTTTGTGCACGTCGATTTTGTATAAAATCAAAATTATGAGTATCGCACTTATTGTAACCTTTACAAGGAGCTTTACCATTTTGGCTCGTCTATTGAATTTAGGTTGTTTAACAGCATAAAGAGTCTGTCAACGCCAACAGCTATGCCACTTGTCGGAGGCATACCAAAATCCAGAGCTTTTACAAACTCGCTGTCAATCTCTTTAAATCTGTTCTTTATCTCTCTTGGATCTGTCTCTTCCAAGTAGCAGTTTGAAAGCTCCATTGTGGCGATATAAAGTTCGTATCGTTTTGCGTATCCGTTTTCTATCTTTGAAAGCGCCGCCCTTTCCTTTGGAAAATCGTAAACCACTGTTGGATGGTTAACGCCGAGTTGACTTTGGATTTTTAAAGAAAATATGGCATCCAAGATCTCGTTTTTATCGTTTGTTCCGTCTATGTTGCAAGTGTTTTTTGCCTTTTTTATGTCAAAACCCTCTATATCTAAAGATGCGTGTGT
>WFQR01000121.1 GCA_015486955.1 Hippea sp.
ATTTTCTTTGTTTCCAATGTGTGTTTTAACTGTGTTGGATCCACAAAGTCGTATTCTATGGCGTATCCCGGTCTCATTATCTCTACCTTCTCAAGACCCTTTATGGTTCTTAAGAAATTCAGCTGGACCTCGTAGCTCATGGATGTGTGCAAGCCATCCGCGTAGATCTCTGTTGACTTCTCATCCTGTGGCTCTAAAAAGATCTGGTGTTGCTTTTTCTCGAAAAATTTGACTACTTTGTCCTCGATAGATGGGCAGTATCTTGGACCAACGGATTGCACTATTCCACTGTAAAGCGGCGATTGATCGAGATTTTTGAGAATTATCTCGTGTGTTTTTTCGTTTGTATACGTCAAATAACACGGTATATTTGGTCTGTTTAGCTCTTTAGTTCTAAAGGAAAATGGTATGGGATCCTCGTCTCCTGGTTGGGGGATTAAGGCATCAAAGTCAATTGTTCTTGCATCCAGTCGTGGTGTAGTACCTGTTTTTAATCTTGAGACCCTCAAGCCCAATTTCCTTAAACTGTCTGATAATTTCTCTGATGGTGGCTCCCATGCCCTACCGGCTGAATAGGTGTTGAGCCCTATGAATATCTTTCCCTTCATGAATGTTCCTGTTGTTATAACAACGGCGTTAGAATAATACTCGTTCCCCAGATTTGTCTTTACGCCAATTACTTTGTTTCCATCTACCAGTACCTCATCTACCATCTCCTGCTTTATGTCAAGATTCTTTTGCCTCTCTAATGTGTATTTCATCCTCAACCTGTAAGCAGTCATGTCGGCTTGTGCCCTTGATGACCAAACGGCTGGCCCTTTGCTTCTGTTGAGTATTTTGAACTGTAAGCCTGTTTCGTCTATGTTCCTTGCCATCTCGCCGCCCAAGATGTCAACTTCCTTTACCAAATGGCCCTTGGCCAAGCCGCCAATAGCCGGATTACAACTCATTTGTCCAATTGAATCCAATGCTATGGTCAAAAGCAGGGTATTAAGCCCTAATCTTGCATTTATTAATGATGCCTCTAAGCCTGCGTGTCCTCCACCTACAACTATTACATCGTAATGTTTAGGATATCTCATCTTTCAACTCCATAATTGTTTCACGTGAAACATTTTATTTTCCAATGCAGAAGTGTTTAAACATAACATCCAGCATATCCTCATTTGTTATCCTTCCAATCACTTCATCTAAATAATCGGTTAGAGACAAAAAGTCAACACCAATTAGAGCAGGATCAATATTCTCTCTAATGTCGTTTTCCAGTTGTTCGCACATCTGTAAAGCTTTTTTAAGTGAGTATTTCTGGTTTGCATTCAGCGATACCAATTGGCTGTCATCGAAGTCGCTCAAAGCAATCTTTTCGAGTGCTTTTTCTAAATCTTCCAAACCCTTGCCAGTTTTACAGGATAGCTTAACAACCGTATCAAAGGGCAGATCATCGCCTTTTATTGTCAAGCCAGCATCGATTTTATTGAGAACAGCAATTACATCTTTATCCGTTTTTTTTATCCTATCAATGATTTCCAAATCCTCATCTGTTAAAAGGCGAGAGGCGTCAAAAACTGCAATGATTATATCAGCTTTTTCCATTGCACTGAAACTTCTTTGAACGCCAATCTTTTCAACTATATCGTTGGTTTTCCTAATGCCTGCTGTGTCAAGAACAGAAAAGGGGATACCCCGAATGTTAAACGTTTCCTTAACAATGTCCCTTGTTGTTCCTGGAATATCTGTTACGATTGCAGCCTCTTCACCAACGATAAGATTTAAAAGGGAAGATTTTCCAACGTTGGGTTTGCCTACAATTGCAAGCGTTAAACCTTTGAAAAGGTGATCTCCGTATTCGGCGGCTCTCAGTATTTGCTTTAGGTTATTTTTTATTTCGTTTAAAACCTTTAGTCGGTCATGAGTTGTCAGGTCGCTCAACTCTTCATCCGGGTGGTCTATTCTTACTTCGTTTTCTGCCATCAAATAGAGAATTTTATCTCGTATTTCGTCCAATTGTTTGGAGAATTTACCCTGCAGCTGATTTTGTGCAACCCTTAAGGCCCTTTTGCTCTTTGCAGCAATTACCGTTGCCACCGCTTCAGCTTGAGATAGATCCATTTTGCCATTTAAGAATGCTCTCTTTGTAAATTCTCCTGGCTCTGCGAGACGCGCACCTGCATCAAGGATACGCTCCAAGACGGCGTTCATTACAACAAGACCCCCGTGACAGTTTATTTCAAAAGAGTCCTCACCCGTATAAGAATGCGGTGACTTAAAAACGCTAACAAGGACCTCGTCAATTATTGACCCGTCGGCTTCTGTAATATAGCCGTAATATATTTTTCTGTGCTCGTACGGTGGTTTTATTGTGAAAATGCTACTTAAAAGATCGTGACTGCCCTTGCCAGATACCCTGATTATACCAATTGCTGCCTCTACCTGGCCTGAAGCAATAGCTGCAATTATGTCATCGTCATGCTTAGGCATTTTTTTGCTTCAGCTTTTTCTCTTGCGCCTTGAGTATTTGTGAATCGATCAACTGTTGGATTAGCGTCAAAACATTATTCGTCGTCCAGTATAATACCAATCCTGAAGGAAATCCTATAAACATTATGGTGAAGATTATAGGCATAAACATCATTATCTTCTGTTGGGTTGGATCTCCTGTTGCAGGTGTTAGCTTTTGTTGAATATACATTGTTATACCCATGATTATAGGCAAAATATAATACGGGTCTTTTGAACTTAGGTCCGTTATCCACCACACAAACGGTGCACCGCGCAGTTCAATTGCGTTTAACAGAACATTGTAAAGTGCAAAAAACACGGGAATCTGAATTAAAATGGGTAAACAACCACCAAAGGGATTTACCTTGTGCTTTTTGTAAAGCTCCATCGTGGCTTTGTTTAGCTGATCGGGTTTGCCCTTGTACTTGGCTTGAAGCTCTTTTAATTTTGGTTGCAGTTTTGCCATTTCACGCATGGATTTGTACGACTTAAAAGACAGTGGGTAGAAAATGATCCTTATGATCAACGTAAGGACGATTATGGCAACGCCGTAATTACCGAAAATTGAATAAAGCCAATTCAAGACATATAATAGTGGTTTGCCAATAAAACCAAACATTCCAAACCTAATGATCTTTTCCAAGTGATGGTCAATGGGTGCTATAGTCTCCTTACTTTTTGGCCCAGCGTATATCTCAAGTTGTGCAGGTGTTGTTAGGTTTGCATAAATGTAATGGCCGCCGTTTAGCTTTGTGTAGCCTGCAAGTAGGGAATTTTTGTGGACAGGTATAAATGCAAGACAGAAGTACTTACTTTCAAGGGCTATCCAATGTATATTTTGATCAGGTTCAATCTTTTTGTCGGTTTTTATCTTATCGTTATCAACTAATGCAACAGCGCCGAGGTGTGAATACCTCTTCTTTTCTAAGTCGCCGAGATCCGGACCAGCGTAAACGGAAAACTCCTCGTTTAAAGGCTTGTCGTTTTTTAGGATCTTAACAGAAAAATCAAATGCATATATATCGTTTCTAAAGGTAAACGTTTTAATTATGGTTACATTGTCCGACGATTTTTTCAGAATGAGCTTTACTACCTTATCGTTGCCTGTAAGGTCAATGGCATAGCTATTAGGTGTGTAAGGTATTTCTTGTTCTATCTTCTCTATGGTTTTGTCTTTAAAAACGGTCTCTAAAGCCCCGTAGTATCCCTCGCTTTTGACAAGCTCCACGTTCTTTTTGTTCAGTGTGTACTTTTTTAAAACGAGGGACTTAATTGTTCCGTTGAGGGATGAAATCTTTATTGTGTAGTATTTTGTGTTAACCGTTATGAGTTTTTCTGTGTGATTGTTTTTCTTAATGGTTTTAAATTGGACAAGACTTAAGTTATCCTGTTTTATGGGCTTGTTAGGTGCAGTTTTGTGCGATTCGTTGGGGTTTGGTAAGAAAAAGTAAGTGTATCCAACAATTAACAAAGTCGCTATAAGCAGTGCTATAAGCAGGTTTCTATTGTTGCTGTTTTCCATTTTCTCTCCTCTTAAATGTAAATAGTGGTTTTACGGGTGGATCATAACCCCCTGCACTCCAAGGACCGCAGCGTAAAACCCTGTATATTGCCATCAATCCACCCTGAAGAGGCCCAAATTTTTTTATAGCCTCAATGGCATAGTTGGAACAGGTTGGATAAAACCTACAACTCGGTGGCTTTAACGGTGATATAAATCTTTGATAAAATTTTATTGATGCTATGAGTAATTCGCCTATTAACGAGCTAACTGTCTTTACAAATCTCATTGACTATTTTGACGAATAAATCTTTAGCCATTTTAAAATTCACATTTAGTATATCTCTTCGGGCAATCAGCACAACCCAAATATCTTTGGGTATTTCATGTTGGGACAACCTAACGATTTCTCTTAGCCTCCTTTTAGCCCTGTTCCTTTTAACAGACTTTCCTATCTTTTTGCTTGCTACAACGCCTACTTTGAACTTTTCCTTTTTGTTTAACACAAACAATACAAAAAAGTGTGTTACGATCTTCTTGCCTTTTGAGTAGACTTCTTTGAATTCTTTGGGCTTTAACGATTCATACCGCTTTTTAAAGCTTAAACCGTTAATCTCTTTCTACCCTTTGCTCTCCTTCTTGATAAAACCTTGCGACCACCTGCCGTCCTCATTCTTGCCCTGAATCCATGCGTCCTTTTTCTTGGTTTGTTGTGTGGCTGAAAAGTCCTTTTCATTGCCCCTTACCTCCATAACATTTTGGCGAGTGCAGTATAAACATTATGCGTTCAAAATTCAACCTTTATTGTATGGGTTCGACCATCCAGAGTGTTTTACACAATTTGCCCGATTTTGTTTTTGCTTCGATCCCAACCCTTTCCAAATTTTTTGTTAAAGGCTTATTGATATTGATGTACACTAAATTTCCTTTTATATGGGCCTTTTTCCAACCTAACTCGCTAACATAAACCATGAATGTGTCTTTTTTGTATCTGTCTATATTTTCAACAATGCCACCGACAATGTTGGGTTTTTTAGGGCAGATGCCGATTTCTGGTATTCTCTTCTTTAGGTCAATATAGCCTTCATGCAAGACCTCTTTAAAATGTTCCATTGTCGACCAATATTTGCCTAAAATCGGCTGGCGGGGGAGTAACCATAGGGGCGTGTTTTTGTCTAAGTTTGTAGCATCCTGCGTTAGGATTACTGTAAAGCCCAAATCCTTTGCCACCTTTATAACGGTTTTATTGTAATCACCATAAGGTATGGCAAAGGCGTAAGGCCGATAGTTAAAGTGTTTAACAAAGAAATCTATGCTCTTTTGAATATCTCTCTTTATCCAATTGTAGTAGCTCTCGCCAGTTATACCCTTTGGTGGCGATGTAAATCGGGGATGTGCGTAGCTGTGTGATTGAAAATCCACACCATACTTTATCATTTGTTTAATCTGGTCTAATGTCAAGTAATCCGGATAGTGCTTTTCTATGGCCTCTGTTGGTAGAAAAACCGTTATTGGATAGCTGTATTTTTTAATGATGGGAAAGGCATTGTAGTAAATGCTTTTGTACCCGTCATCGAAGGTTAAAACAACACATTTTTTGGGAAGATTTTGTTTATTTTTTAAAAGGTGAACGAGCTTTTTTAAGGAAATGACGTTGTATGAATGCTCCTTTAGATAAGCCATCTGTTCTTTGAACAGTTTTATGGAAACGTTTGTTGTGGGTGTCCTGTTATCGCCGACTTTGTGGTAGATGAATATCACGCACGCCTTGGTATTTACGGATAAGAGCAAAAGAAAAACAAATATGTATACCAATCTTTTCATTGCTCAATCTCCTTTACAATGTTTTGTTTGATCTCCTCGATGATATTTTCAAATAGAGGCAATAGGCGTTTTCTGTCATTGCCCGCAAGGGCGACAAGCATGATGTCGTCTCCCACGTTTAGTTTCCCTTTGTTGATATAGATTTCGATTGCCTCAACAAACTCATATTCCAAAATCTTGCTTTTGAGTTTTTCCAATTTTTTTTCATCGTAATCAACCTCCATAGATGTAACACTGTTTCCGTCTTTCGAAGTTCCCCTGACTATTCCATTGTGTACAAGAACCATTCCCAAATTTTTTTTGTTTGAACGTTCCTTTATTTGTTTGAGTATCCCATTCACGTCAAACGTCTCTGTATTCAAATTCACCTCCTTCGAAATTTTTTATTCTGTACACGTTTTTCTTTCTTTCCAGTATGTTTTGCGACTCTATCACCACCTTCCCGCCTCCATTGGGCAAATCAAACGCATAAACTGGCATGCACAATCCACTGATCTTGCCCCTCAATTTGCTCATTATATCCAAAGCCTTTTGAATTGGCACCCTAAAATGTTCGTTTCCCTTTGCCTGGTCGCATCCAAAGAGGTAGTAGGGTTTTATCCTAAGTTTGACAAGCCTGCAGAACAGCTCTTTTAAGACCCTATGGTCGTCATTTATGCCTTTGAGTAGAACTGTTTGGGAAACAATTGGTATGCCGTTGTCAATAAGAAGACCAGAGGCAAGCTCAAATTCTTTTGTTATTTCATCCGGATGGTTTATGTGTGCTGCGATCCAAATGGGAGTGTATCTTTTTATCATCTTTACAGTATCGATACTTATCCTTTTAGGATTAGAAGTTAACACACGTGTACCTATCCTTATTATTTCTATCGTTTCCAAACCCCTCAATGTCGCAATGATTTTTTCAAGTCCTCTATCTGCAAGTGTAAACGGATCACCACCAGATATAAGAATCTCTCTGATTTGTTTGTTTGCTTTTAGATAGCTCAATGTTGCCTCAAGATCAAAGCCATCAAATTCCTGCCAATTGTTTTTTCTAAAGCAGAACCTACAATATGCAAAACATTTGTTTGTTACAGTTAATACCACTCTATCGTTGTACCTGTGTATGAGACCACTTGCTTTTTTAAAAATCTCTTCATTAAGCGGGTCTTTTAGTCCATTGTCTTTTAGTTCAGACTTTGCAAAAATGAACTGCTTTTTAAAGGATTTTTTATGAATTAATCCTGTAAGGTAAACATTAAAATTTGAAATTTTCATACTGTTAGTAGTATATTTACTTTTGAGAAGAGGGCAATGGATTTGTTTGTTAAAGACCTAAAAGTTAGTTATAGGGATAAGGAAATCATTAAAGGCATATCATCGAGGTTTGGGGTAGGTCTTAATTTAATTATGGGAGATTCTGGTAGCGGTAAGACGACCTTTTTAAAGGCCCTTTGCTTTTTAATTAGGTTTAGGGGTGTGATCTTTTTTGAGAACAATAAAGTAGATGAAAAATGGATTAGAAACAACTGTAAGTTGATGATCCAGAGTGGCTTTTATACAGAGGAAACGCTTATACAAACAGTAAAGAAACCTTTTGAGTTTAAATACAACAAGAATAAGGTGTTTGATGAAGCCAGATTTGAAGAACTGCTTGGTCTGTTTGGTTTATCGAAGTTTTCAAAGGAAGATAATGTAAACAAACTGTCTGGTGGTGAATTGCAGCGCTTGGCTTTGATAAGGGCGCTGCTGTTAGAACCTAAACTGTTTTTAGCTGATGAACCCACGTCAAACCTTGACGAAAACATTTCTCAAGTGGTTTACGAATTTTTGAGGAACTTTTGCAAAGATAGGATATGCATTGTGGTATCACATGATCCGATCGCAAAATCCTTTGCTAAAAAGGTGTATTACCTAACAAGGGGTGGTTTTAATGGTTAAACCCATTGGAGTTACAGGTCTTGTAGTCTCTTATCTTATACTAACGTTTGTTTTTGTTATTTCCTTTTTGGAACGGTTGAAGTTAGAAAGGGATATCCTGATTTCCTACCTTAGAATGAGTGTTCAACTCTTTCTCGCTGGATTTGTGTTGGTCTATGTTTTTAAGATCGACAACCCATTCTTGAACGTAGTTATATTCCTTTTCATGATTTTCTTTGCTTCACGCATTGTTGTCGAACGGTCAGGTGTTAAGATGAAAAACGCAACGATTTTTGTATTCCTTTCCATTTTAATTTCATCGGCTGTGGTTTTGACTATCCTACTATTTGGTATTGTTGGTTTAAATAGGTTAAATGCGCGTTACTTCATCCCATTAGCAGGCATGGTAATAGGGAATTCCATGAATTCTACAGCTGTAGGTATTGAACGGTTCTTTTCAAAGATTAAAGATAACAGGAGTAAGATTGAAGATTTAATGGGTTTGGGTGCAACGCAGGAAGAGGCCTTATCCTTTGTAAGGAAAGAGGCTTTAAAGGCAGCATTACTGCCCGCTCTTGCAAGTGCTTCTGGTATGGGTGTTGTTTTTTTGCCAGGCATGATGACAGGTCAAATTCTTTCCGGTGTTAAGCCTACCCAAGCCGTTTACTATCAAATCGTAATCGTCGTTGCCATTGGTGTTACCGTTTGTTTGTCGAATTATATTATGGTTAAAATTTTATCAAGGAACCTAAAATTTTGTTTGACTTACGGTGTGATTTAAATTATAACAAAAAATTAAGAAGGAGGGGGATTTTTAAATGTCTGATGGAAGGTTAAGGGAAAAGGCTTTAGAGTACCATTCTATGGGTAGGCCTGGTAAAATTGAGGTCAGGCCAACAAAACCACTTAAAACCCAGAACGATCTATCTTTAGCTTACACACCGGGTGTCGCAGAGGTTTCTTTAGAGGTGGCGAGAAACCCAAAATCTGCTTACAAGTACACATCCAAAGGAAACCTCGTTGCTGTAATCTCAAACGGAACGGCCGTTTTGGGCTTGGGCAACATAGGAGCATTGGGCTCAAAGCCTGTAATGGAAGGTAAAGGCAACCTTTTTAAGAATTTTGCCGATATCGATGTGTTTGACATCGAGATTGACGAAACCGACCCCGATAAACTGGTTGAAATCATCGCTTCTTTAGAGCCCACATTTGGGGCGATAAATTTAGAGGATATTAAAGCGCCCGAATGCTTTTATATTGAGGAAAAACTCAGAGAGAGGATGAAAATTCCTGTATTCCATGACGATCAGCATGGAACGGCTGTTATTAGCGGCGCTGCTTTACTAAACGCTGTTGAAATAGCGGGAAAAGATTTGAGTAAATGCAAGCTTGTAGTCTCTGGTGCCGGTGCCGCAGGTATAGCGTGTGCCAAGTTCTTTATCAAATTAGGTATCAAGAGAGAAAACGTTATAATGGTTGACTCGCGCGGCGTCATTTACAAGGGCAGAAAAGAGGGAATGAATCCGTATAAAGAGTACTTTGCATCGGATACAAGTGCAAGGACGCTTGAAGAGGCTTTGGAGGGTGCTGATATATTCTTAGGTGTTTCAAAGGCCAACATTCTAACTAAAGAAATGGTTAGAAAGATGGCCGATCCACCAATTATCTTTGCTATGGCGAACCCGGATCCTGAAATTACTTATGACGCAGCAAAGGAAGCCAATCCAAACGTCATTATGGGCACTGGCAGAAGCGATTATCCTAACCAAATTAACAACGTTTTGGCCTTCCCATTCCTGTTTAGGGGCGCTTTGGACACCATGGCAACCCAGATAAACGATGAGATGATGATGGCTGCTGCAAAGGCTTTGGCTCAACTTGCAAAAGAGGACGTTCCGGAAAGCGTTTTGAAGGCTTATGGTGTGGAGAACTTGAAATTTGGTCCTGAGTACATTTTACCGAAACCGTTTGATCCCCGTGCATTGATATATGTAGCGCCTGCTGTTGCGAAAGCCGCAATAGAATCCGGTGTTGCCCAAATTGAAGGTGATTTTGACATTGAGGAATACAAGGAAAAGCTCATTGAGAGATTGGATAAGACAAAGGCAGTTACGAGGTATATATATAATAAAGCTAAGTCTGATCCTAAGAGGGTTGTATTTACTGAGACCACAGATGCCAATATCTTGAGGGCTGTTCAAGATTCTGTTGAAGAGGGCATAGTTAAACCAATATTTATCGGTGCGAGGAGCTTTACAAAGGACGATGTAGCCAAGAGGATCAAGGAGTTAGGATTAAGAGATTCTCTGCTTGATGAGATCGAATTTATTGATCCGCTGTATTATGAGAAGACTGAGCAGTATGCAGATATGTTGTACGAACAAAGAAAGAGAAAAGGCCTTACAAGAAGAGAGGCATCCTACATTATGCAACACAGACCCAACTACTTTGCTGCAATGATGATTAAAAATGGAGAAGCAGACTCAATGATCATTGGAGAGACTTACAACTATCCAACAGGTGTAAGGCCTATTCTGAGTGTTTTGGATAAAGAGGAAGATAGTGTTGTGGCAGGTCTTTACATAATGATTATAAAGAACAAGATATACGTGTTTGCCGATACAACGATAAACATTAATCCGACGAGTGAAGAACTTGCGGTAATAGCTAAAGAATCTGCGTGTTTCTATGAGGATTTAACGGATCAGAAAGCTGTGGTTGCCATGCTGTCCTTCTCAAACTTTGGCAGCAACCAGCAGGAAGAGGCTGTAAAAGTAAGAAGGGCTGTGGAGATTATAAAGCAGAAGTATCCGGAAATTACCGTTGACGGTGAGATCCAAGCCAACGTTGCTGTGGATAGGGAGCTGATCAATAAGTTCTACCCATTTAGTGATCTTGCGGATAAGGATGTTAATGTGCTTGTATTCCCAGATTTGAATTCAGCTAACATCGCATACAAACTGCTTTACAAAATGGGTGATGCTTATCCCATAGGGCCAATTCTTGTGGGTCTAAAACAATCTGCACATGTACTTGAGATGGGTTCGACGTCTTCAATGATACAAGATATGATTGCTATAGCTTCGTTTGATGCACAGAGAAAGGGTTGTTAAAAGCAAAAAATTTTTAAAGGAGGTGTTTTTATGAGGCGTAGTTTGGTTTCAGCGTTGGTTGTATTTGTTGCACTGTTCACCTTTGCGATCGGTGCTTTTGCTAAACCCATTGTTATTAAGTTCAGCTTTGTTGTGGCTATGGACACACCAAAAGGACAGGCTGCCCAGTACTTTGCAAAGATCGTCAAGGAGAGGACACATGGTAAGGTTATAGTGAAGATTTACCCAAATGCCATGCTCTACGATGACAGGGCAGCTATTGAGGCACTGCAAATGGGTGCTTTGCAGATGGCATGTCCAGCAACGGCTAAGTTTACGGGTTGGATCCCAGAGCTCCAGTTGTTCGATTTGCCATTCTTGTTCAAAAACACAAAACACTTACACAAGGTTGAGGAAGGTCCTGTAGGAAAGAAACTGTTGAATCTGTTTAGAAGAAAGGGAATGCTCGGTCTTGCATTCTGGGATAACGGTTTCAAGGTTCTATCAAACAACAAACATCCAATCGTTCTTCCAAAGGATTGCAAGGGCTTGAAGTTCAGGATTATGTCTTCGAGGGTTTTGGCCGCACAGTTCAAGGCTTTGGGTGCTTCTCCTCAAGTACTACCATTCTCAGAGGTTTACTCTGCACTTGAACAGGGTGTTGTTGATGGCTGCGAGAACCCATGGAGTAACCTATACACAAAGAAATTCTATGAGGTTGCACCTTATACAACAGAGACCTATCATGGTTATTTGGGTTACGTTCTTGTAACAAACGCAAAATTCTGGGATAGTTTGCCACCAAAGATCAGAAAGATATTGGATCAATGTGTAGAGGATGCGACAAGGTATGAGTGGAAATTGGCAGCAGAATTGACAAAGAAGCAGAGAGCATTGGTTCTTAAAGATCCAAAAGTGAAAGATGTTATCTTGACACCTGCACAGAGGGAAATTTGGAGAAAAACACTTGTTAAGATCTATCCACAGTTCTACAAGACCATTGGCAAGGATCTAATTGAAGAGGCGATCAAAGAGGGTCAAGGTCTGTAAAATTAGAGCTTCAAATCTTTAAAAAACTTTAGGGGAGAGGCTTAAGCGTCTCTCCCTTTTTTAGTATGGGGAGGATCATGAACGCCATCAAAAAGTTTGATGAGTGGTTGGGGAAAATTGACAAATTCTTAATGGTTATCCTTGCAACAGCAGCCACTTTAACAGCATTTATCAACGTCGTTGCACGTTATGTTTTTAAGAGTAGTTTTGTTTGGGCGGGAGAGCTAACTACGTATCTGTTTATTTGGATGACGTTTTTTGGTGCGAGTTACGGTTTTGAAGTTGGCATGCACATGTCGTTTGATGCCTTGGTTAAGGCTTTACCCGCAAAGATATGTAAGGCTGTAACGATTTTTTCTACACTCATTGTTTTGGCATTCTTAATAATGCTTACGATATGGGGTGTTAACTTGGTTAAGTTTGATTACATGACCGGACAGGTGTCCATAAACTTAAGAATCCCATTCTGGATCATATACTTGGCTGTCCCAATAACTATGGCTACAGCTACTTGGCGCGTATTTATCAAATTGATAGAGATTATTACAACCCCGGGTGAGCAATTGAAGATGCGTGTAACACCCGTATTGGAAGAGGCAGAAAAGGAGGGCTTTTTAGAATGATGACCCTTGTTGTTGCTGGATTGTTGTTTTTTATGATAGCCATAGACGTGCCAATAGCTGTTGCTTTGGGTATGACAGCCACAATCGCCATATACTATTTTGCTGGCCTACCTGTGATAGCCATTGCTCAAAAGCTTTTTACCGCCTTAGATAAGTTTGCCCTAATGGCAATACCATTCTTCGTATTGGCAGGTGCTTTTTTATCTGAAGGTGGAACGGCAAAAAGGATAATACGCTTTGCCCATACAATGGTTGGTCATTTGCCCGGCGGATTGACAATGACGTCGATATTGGCCTGTGCAATATTTGCCGCTGTTAGTGGATCTGGTCCTGCAACGGTTGCGGCCATCGGCTCCATAATGATTCCTGCCATTAGAGAGGCTGGTTATAACGATACATTCGCCATCGGTTCAATCACAACGGCCGGATCTTTAGGTATTTTGATTCCGCCATCCATTGTTCTTATTGTTTACGGTGTTACTGTGGATCAATCGATCGGTGATCTGTTCTTAGCGGGTGTTATACCGGGCATTGTTATTACAGGAATGCTAATGACACTAACCTATGTAATGGCGCGAAAGGCTGGTTTTAAAAGGGAAAAACCTGCACCGGCCAAAGAAAAGCTAAAGGCTTTGGCAGACAGTTTCTGGGCTTTGATGCTTATCGTCATTATTATTGGCGGTATATATTCCGGTATGTTCACGCCGACCGAAGCAGCAGCGGTTTCTGCTGTTTACGCTTTTATAGTTGCTAAGTTCATTTACAGGGATTTGAGCTGGAAGGAAGTGCCACAGGTAATTTTGAAGGCATCAGCTACAAGTGCAATGATCTTGTTTATCATTGCAAACGCCATGCTCTTTGCATATTTTTTGACCATAGAACAGATACCGCAGTATTTGTCCGATTTAATCATAAATGCACATGTAAGTAAGGTGCTTTTCCTTGCGGGTGTTAATATCCTCTTAATTATCTTTGGAGCGTTCATGGAACCTTCAAGTATCGTTATGGTTACAGCACCCCTTTTCTTCCCTGTGGCCATGCACCTTGGCGTAAATCCAATTCAATTGGGTATAATTTACACGATAAACATGGGCTTGGGAGAGATCACCCCACCTGTTGGCTTGAACCTATTCGTTGCCATGGGAATAACGGGCAAGAGCATAGAGTATATTACAAAAACGACATTACCTTGGTTTATTACCTATTTCATAGGCCTTATGCTCGCGACATATATACCACAGCTCTCTTTGATCATTTTCAAGCTGTTCTAAGGGTTGTAAATGATACCTTTGAGCTCTTTGTAGGACATTAAAACTTCGGTGGCCTTATCCTTTAAGAGGCCACCCTTTATCTCTATTCCCTTTGATTTCAGGTAAATCCACGAGCTTTCAAAAACAGGTCCTTCATCAAACCCTATTTTTCTTGCCGCTTCAGATGGCGCTCCCCATAGGACGCGTTTTACTCCACTCCAAAGGATAGCTCCCAAACACATGGCACACGGTTCGGATGATGAGAATAACTCGAATTTACCTATTTTCGATAGGCTATAACTTTTAACCCTTTTTTGTGCTAATATAATGGCAACAATCTCCGCATGAAGTACTGACAGATTGTTTTGCAAAACTAAGTTGGACCCACACGACAAAACCCTCCCTGTGTCAATATCAAAAATCGCCGCACCAAAAGGACCGCCACCGTTTTCTACATTGATCCTTGCAATCTCAATAACAAAATCCATCTTATCTTCGTCAGATTTAAACGATTTGGCTATATTGTTTAGTTTTTCGAGCCAATCAGGAATTACTATCTCTACCTTCAATCCTGTCTCCAAAATGCTTCTTTATAAACTCAATGGCCTGTAGTTTGTCTTCAATTTTGCCCAAAAGCTGTTGTTCAAAAACAGCGTTTATAATCTCTGAGAAGATTTTTGATGGTTTAAAGCCCAATTTCAATATATCTTTGCCACAGATTATTGGTTCTTCATGCATTAGTTCTTCCAAATAGAGTATAACTTTACTGTTGTCCTTTGCAAGTGTATACAGTGCCAAAACTCCTTCGAGTGGTAGTTTATTGAGCGTTCTATACACTTCTAAATTTGTAACACCCTCCTTTGATACAACGCCATTTGCCTCCGGTATTTGCTTTACAGTATTTTTAACGAAATCAATTGTCTGCTCATCCGCTCCGATAGACTTTACAAAACTTCCCGATTTTCTTAATAGGTATTCCAAAACAACCAAAAATACCCTTTCTCTCTTGAATTTCTTGTCTTTGCAAAATATAGAACAACTCTTTACAATTTCTTCTGTTTTATCCAGATACTCAAAAATTCTGTCGTCAATTATGAGATTTTTATTTAAAGCCCTGATTAATTTGTAGCTTTTTAGCATTTTAAAGCTCTCTGAGACGTTGTCGTTGTTCAAAATATGCACGATTTCGTTGAAAATCCTAAATTTATCGACCTTTTCAAGAACTCCGAGCTCTACTGCCGATTTGATCAATCTATCCGTTTGCTCTCCGATTTCAAAGCCCAATCTTGCCGCAAACCTCACGGCTCTGTACATTCTCGTTGGGTCGTCAATGAAGCTGAGCATGTGCAAAACGCGGATTTTTTTGTTTTTTATATCGTTTAATCCGCCAAAGAAGTCGAGTAAGTCTCCAAAATCATCGTGTAGCTTTACAGCCAAAGCGTTGATTGTAAAATCCCTTCTGTAAAGATCCAATTTTATGGAACTCTTTTCAACAACGGGTAGGCCCCCTGGCAGATCGTAGTACTCTTCTCGCGCTGTTGCCACATCAATGCGCGTTTTATCAGGCATTACAATTGTTGCCGTTTTAAACCTATCGTGCGTTGCCACTTTAGCGTTATTATCCTTTGCAAATGCCTTTGCAAATGCTATTCCGTCGCCTTCTATTACGATGTCTATATCCAGGTTTTCATATCCAAGTATGATGTCCCTAACAATCCCGCCAACCAGATAGGCTTTATAGCCCATACTTTTTGCCTTTTCGCCTATAGACTTTAGGTATGTCAATATATGTTCTGGCAGCGCGCTTTTGATTTTGGAACTGATGTTTTGCTGTTTTAGAGGTTTTTCCCTGTCTATGTTTTCTGTCAAAATTTTAAACAGGTTTGTTCGGGTTATGACACCCACAAGTTTGTTTTCCCTTACAACTGGTATAAGCCGTTGCTTTTCATCAAGGACAATTTGCTTTATCCTGCTAAACGATTCGTTCTCATCGACGACCTTGATCTCCGTGTTGGCAAAGAAACCGATGGGCTTTTCTTCTAAATGGTGGAACATCGCCTTATTTACTGTTTGGCGCGTAATAATGCCTTCAACCCTCTCCGTTTTTCTGTCCAAAACAACAAATGCATTCATTCCACCTTTTGAAAAAAGCTCATTTACCTGCCCCAATGTTTCGTCGCTATAGACGAACTTAGGTGGAAAACTCATGATGTCCTTTGCCTTTATCTGATCGAACAGCCAGCCTTTGATGATTTGGCTTAACTTCTCTGTGACCTCTATTAGTGTAGCATTTTTTATAGATGCACTTGCAGCCTGAGGATGGCCACCGCCCCCTATGTTTTTTAAGATCTTTGCCACGTCAACTTCTTCGTTTTTAGACCTACCAATGACGTATATGTTTGAGCCCATTCGGAATGCGCAGATTGCTGCGTCTACGTCATCGATGGATAATAGCTTTGATACCAATATTGCAACGTTAGAAACGTATTCATCTACTGAAGTGAATGATAAGATAATGCGCTTATCCCTAACTTCGAATATCCGTTTGTTCCTTATGAGGTCGTTTAAAATGATTACATCAACCTCTGTTAAGGCCTCTTCTAAAACGCTTTTAATCGTCTCTAAATCAGCTCCTTTTTCCAAAAGATAGGCACTTACTCGTATGTCGTTTGGTGTTGTTGAAGTATATGTTAACCTGCCCGTATCTGCGTAAATACCTAACATAAACAGTGTTGCCTCTTCATCTGTTATTTCAATGTTTTTCTCAATGATCTTTTCTACCATCTGCGTCACATTTGCGCCGTAGTTCACAAGGTATGATTCCTCGCAATTCAGATCGCCCTCTGAATGATGATCATAACAGATGATCTTGGCTTTTTTAAGCACATCTTTGTATCTGTCTTCTATCCTTTTTGATGAGTGCGTATCCACAACAATTAATGTGTCTATTCCATTTAGGTTGACACCTTCTGTTTCTTCTAAAAATGGATAGATCAGTGATTGGAGCATAAAATTTAGTTTGGATCTCTGCTGTATCTTTGGAAATAGGATTACTGCATCGGGGTAGAGCTTTTTTGCTGCGATACAGCTTGCTATAGCGTCGAAATCTGGGTTTTTATGTGTTGTTATAGCCTTCATTCCTCAACCTTACCAAGAAGTCATCCTCAAGCCCAGCCTCTTTAAATCCCTTTGCCCTCAAGATGCAGGAATCACACTCGCCACATGGTATTTCTTTACCTGAATAACACGAGTAGGCATAGGAGTAGTCAGCCCCATGTTCTTTTCCAAAGAGTATAATTTCAGATTTTTTCATCTTTATCAACGGCGTATGTATCTTGAACGTTTTTCCTGTTGCACCGGCTTTAGTGCCCAAATTTATTGCCCTCTCGAATGTATTTAAGAATTCATCCCTGCAATCTGGATAACCGGAGTAATCGAGCATATTCCAGCCGCCGATGATGTTGTAAACCTCGTACCTTTCAGCCATTGCAGCTGTAATACTTAAAAACACGCCATTCCTAAACGGCACATATGTTATAGGAATGCCATTTGATATCTCTTCCTCGCTCCTCCCCTTTGGTACATCAATGGACAGATCGGTCAATGCACTGCCGCCAATTTGGGAGAGATCAATTTTAAAGTAGTGCGCATGGATCTTTTTATTTTTTATTCTTTCGGCAAGTTTTAGCGTTTTTTTTGAATACTCTATCTCGATTGAGTGCCTCTGCGAATAGTCAAATGTTATTGTGTGTACTTCGTCAAACACATCCAAAGCCCAGAATAGGCATGTGGTTGAATCCAAGCCACCTGAGTAGATAACAATCGCTTTATCCATCATATCCCCCTTCTGTTTCCATATATGATTTTGTGTATCTGTGGTATAATCCTGATAGACGGCGCTGCTCCCTTAACTTTTTCTATGATCTTAGCTGTTTTTTGTAGATATTCGCTTAAACTTTCATTTTCCCAAATGGGTTGGAAGACAACAGGCTTTAAATCAAGTTTATGGATAAGCTCGATCTCTTCATCAAAGTTTTCGTTTACGACAAACTTGAATTCAACGGATCGAGCTTCGTTTTTAAACTCTTTTAACACATCTATGTTTAGAGCAAACATCTTTGGACTTACGGTTATGTGATTCAGAAGCGATATGCTTTTTTGTGGCAGTATCGTTCCATTTGTCTCCATCTGATAAAAGAAATCGGGGTTTTTAGCTATAAAGAAGGCTATAAAATCGTCCTGTAACGCTGGCTCACCGCCTGTAAATATGACCCTCTTTGCAGGAAACCGCCTTGTTTTGTCTGTTATTTCCTCATAGTCCAAGTAATTCTCACAGTCCAATGCGTATTTTGTATCGCAGAACGGACATCTCAGGTTACAGCCACAGAATCGAATAAATATGGCTGGGTAACCTATCGTGATCCCTTCACCCTGAATTGAATAGAAAATCTCGCTAACATTTGCCTTCATCACTGATAATTTTATAATAATTCAAGAAAAAATGCTAATCCATGAAGGACTGGAGGGATGGAATGATTTTGGCTAATAAAGAGAAGGGTAAGTATAAGGCCTTTCCTACGGTTGTTAAGGTTGGTGATGAGGTTTTGGTGGCGTTTAGGGAAGGATTTACAGATCCGTCCAAGCCGCATGGCAAGAGCGGTAAGGTGAAGATTTTGAAAAGTAAAGACTTAGAAAACTGGCAAGAGTTAGAGACGCCGTTTGACGATAATGAGTTAGATGCCATACTGTCAGGTCCTTTTGGCGACGATTTGTTTTTGGTTACGAGGAGTTTTGAGTATAAGAAGAGAAACGAGGTTTACGTAAGCAGGTTTAAAATTGGTGATTTGCCAAAAGATAGGGTCAAAGTTACCGTGAAAGATGTGGGACTTTCGGCATTTTTTGGGCATATGTTTGAATATAACAGTGAGCTTATAGCCACTGCCTACGGCATGTACAAGGACGAGCACAGATCTTTGGTTTTAAGTTCAACCGACAAGGGTAGTACGTGGCAACTAAAGGGTGTGATTATGCCGGATGGCTTTAAACCGTGGCTCAATGAGAACTCTATTGTTGAGGCGAACGGCAGATTTTTGGCTGTAATACGATCTCTTGAGCCATCTTACGATCTTTACTGTTCATTCAGCTCGGATCTTATCCATTGGGATGAACCAAGAAAGTTGGGATTACTTGGTCATGCTCCCGTTTTGAGAAAATTGAAAAGTGGTAAATTGGTGCTTGCATTTGGGGATTTAAACGATGATTTGCCCGGCGTTGGTTTGGCTTTTAGCGACGACGGACTTAATTGGGAAAGGATTAACTTAAAACATTATTGCGGCAATCTTTATGAGGGTGGCTATACGGATTTTGTGGAAATCGAAGATAATGAGCTGTTTGTTGTTTATTATATCTGCGATGAAGACAACGAGCCGTGGATTGAAGCCCAAATTGTTAATGTGTAAACAAGTGGACAGTGGCTATTGGTGTAAGTTTTTTTGTTGACAATGATTTAGTTTGTTATAGAATTTAATAAAGGAGCTTGAAATTTGTTGGATAGTTAAAAAGGCATTGTGGGGTTAGAAATTGGATTTAGCAAAAAAGGAAAAGAAAAAATATACATACAGCGATTATATTAATTGGCCTGACGACGAAAGGTGGGAAATAATAGACGGTGTGGCATACAACATGAGCCCTGCACCGAAGGTGAAGCACCAGAAGATCTCGGGTAATTTGTACTTTGATCTAAAAAAAGCACTTAGGGATAAAAAGTCCCAATGTGATATATTCAGTGCACCTACAGATGTTGTACTGGATGAATTTAATGTTGTTCAGCCTGATATATTCGTTGTCTGCGATAAAAGCAAGATCACAGAAGACAACATAAAAGGAGCACCGGATTTGATTATTGAGATTACATCGAGATCAACGGAATTAAAGGATAAAAGAGAGAAACTGTTTTTGTATGAAAGGTTCGGTGTTAAAGAATACATAATTGTTTTCCCTGAGCGTGAGTATGTTGAGAGGTATGAACTCCAAAATGGTAGATACATGGCGCCTGAGATATTTAACTGGGATGAAAAATTAATATTGAAGACCTTTGATATTGAGATAAACCTGTGGGAGATATTCGAAAAGGAACTGCCTGATGAAGAAGAAAATAAAATTGAATCGCGATAAAAAGGAAGAGGTAGTAAGCAAGATAAAAGAGTATTTAAACAAAAGAGAAGAGGTGCTGTTTGCCTATATATTTGGGTCTTTTGTGAGGAGTGATGAGTTTTCCGATATTGATATAGCCTTGTATGTTGATGGTGAACGTTCTTTGAAGTATGAATTTGAGATAGAGGACGATCTTGAAACAATGTTAAAGATACCCGTTGATGTTAGAATTATAAACAACGCCCCCGTGTCGTTTTCATACGGTGTGTTAAGGGATGGGCTATTAATTAAGGACAATGACATCAGAAGTGATTTTCAAGTGATGAAATTTAAGGAATATATGGATTATGTACATTTGAGGGATGCATACATAATGGACAGGGATGTTGCAGGTGGTTAGGTTAAAAAATAGGAGGTAATATCATGGCTATAACGGCCAAAAAAATGGATAAAAAATTCACATACGAAGACTATAAAAACTGGCCAGATGATGAAAGATGGGAGATTATCAACGGTGTGGCTTATAACATGAGCCCAGCACCGAAGGTGAAGCATAAGAAAATTAGCATAAACTTTGTAGAAAAATTTATTTTGCAGAAAAACAAGCTGAAAGGGTGTGATCTATTCAGTGCACCGACGGATGTTGTGTTGGATGAAACCAATGTGATTCAACCCGATGTTTTTATTGTCTGCGATAAAAACAAAATTACAGAAGACAACATCAAAGGCGCACCTGACCTGATTATCGAGATTGTTTCTCCTTCGAGTGCATACAAGGACACAAAGATAAAAAAGGATCTTTACGAAAAGTTTGGTGTCAAAGAATACATCATCGTTTTTCCCGATCTTTTTCTCGTCGAGCGGTATGTTTTAAAAGATGAATCCTACGGCGTACCCGAGAGGTTCAACTGGGATGAGACATTAAAACTAAAAACCTTTGATATTGAGATAAATCTGTGGGAAGTGTTTGAGAGGGAACTGCCAAAAGATAGGTGAATATAAAGTGAACGCAAAGAAAAATATTCTTTTTGTTGTGTTATTATTTGTTTCTTTGTTTTTGACGGGCTGTAATGAAATAGTTGCTTACTATAAAATGGACGAATGTCAAGTGGATGCCAATCACAGAATAATAAAAGATTCCAGTGGTAACAATAATAATGCTATAGCCGAGCATGGGCCAAATAACACTGATGGCAAGTATGCAACTCCTTGTTTAGATTTTGGTGCTGTAATTTGCAATAATTTAAGGTTTAGAGGTGAAGGTTATAATGCTCCCCCTAATAATACTTGGTATGGAGCTCAATATTATTTAGAAGTTCCAAATGACTATTCTTTGTCTCCGTTGGCTAACTATAATGAGGTAACAATAAATGGTTGGTTTAAGACTGGTAAGAATGGTACACAGACTATATTATCCAAATTGGGAGAATATAGGGTATTTGTTGAAAATGGAAACTTGAAATTAAACTTTTGGAACAAATACGGACACAAGTATACATTTAATATAAAATCTAATGTTAATGACGATAAATGGCACTTTTTTGCTGTCGCTGTAGAAATTAGGCAAGGAAAATTGGTAGGAAATGTATATTATGGAGATAGAGACAACGATAATTTAGTTAGTAAAAATATTAGTCAAAAAAATTTTTCTGCTAAAAAAACTGCTAACAATCTACTTATAGGGGCCACTGATTGGGGCAATAACGTTACTAATTATTTTGATGGTTTTTTGGATGAGATATCGATCGCAAATTATAAAATGGGTTTCAGTGATATTTATACAGTCTATGAAAATCAGAGAAATCACAAGGATACGGATATAAGAGGTAAACCGATTGATAGACGATGTAAATGTTTGTGTGGAAATTTACGGCCTACCGTAGATTACCATATGGATGAATGTAAATGGGATAATGATAGTTCTACCTACGAAATTAAAAATTATGGATCATTGGGGAGCGATTACAATGCCACAGCACTGAACGGTGCAAACACTATTACCAATGGAAAAATTTGCAGGGGTGGGGATTTTAGAGGTAAATACATAGAACCTTACAATTATCCTCATCTTGGAAGTAGGTGGTCTATGTCGGTTTGGATAAGGTTTCCTTTGGAGCCTGGGCAAAACCAGTTTAGTATAGATGGTTACTATTATTTTATTATAGCCTCAGTGAATGGTAAAGGTGATTTAGGTTTTTTCCAGAGAAAAAAGAATACTAATCAATATAAGTGGGGAGTTTACGATAATTATGGTGCCATAAAAACAATAAACATAGGCAAAATTTCTAATGGTTGGCATCAAGTTGTTGAGGTTGCCAAAAATGGAAAAACTTTTTTGTATATAGATGGTAATTACATAGGTAAGGTTAATATATATACCAATGGAAATTTAAAGTATATTGGAAGTTCTACCGATTACACAAATAATGAAACAATTGGCTCATATATGGATGAATTTGAACTTTACAAAGGAGCTCTCTCGAAAAGTCAAATTCAACAAATTTACAACAACGAAAGTGCGGGCAAAAATTACGATGGCACAATAAGAACCTGCCCAGCTTGCATGGCCATTGATCACTATGAAATCTGGCATTATCCCTCAAATTTGACTTGCCAACCTGCACCTTTAAAAATCAAAGCCTGTGCAAATGATAATTGCTCTCAATTATACACAGACAATGTTACACTTACACTTGATTATGACAGTGAAAGTAAAGAGATAAGCTTTTCAGGCGGTGAGGATAACACAACAATCAGCTACACACAAGCGGGAACAATAACTCTGTCAACATCGAATGAAAGCCCCGCTCCTTCAAACCCCACGATTTGCCACATATTCAATTCAAGCTCTACAACCTGCGATATAATCTTCAAAGATACAGGTTTCGTTTTCAAGACCCCGACAAACTCTGATTATGTGGTAAACAATATGCTATCCTGCTCTGCCAAACCCATTGAGATAGATGCGGTTCAAAAGGACAATGTGACAAATAAATGCACAAATATGTCTGTATTCAACGGTGATGTAACGCTAAACATGTATGGAAGATATATTACGCCTTCAACAAACCCCTATGGCACGAAGGTAATGATTGACAACACACCTGTTGAAACTGTTAATAATAATTCTACTGCAACAGGGACAAGCTTAACACTTCATTTTGACAACGGTACTGCACAATTTAACTTATCCTACCCCGACGCAGGAAGTATTGAGATCGGTGCAATTTATGATAAAAACGGGCTTCATGTGAAGGGTGAATCCAATCCATTCGTTGTAAAACCTGCAAGGTTCGTTTTTGATAACCTGAGCAATCCAGCAGATAATTCCACCTGCTCCACAGATTCTTGTTGGGCAAACATCGGTGTGTTTAAAAAAGCTGGAGAAATATTTAACTTTGATGTAAAAGCTATATGTGATAACGGCACTGTAACACCGAACTATTATCCGATAAACCAAAATGGCGACAATTCAACCGTTAACATGACTGCTCTTATGGTTGCACCCGACAACGGAACAGATGCTACAAACAAGCTGAGTAAGACGGCAATCAGTGCAAGTGAGTTCAGTAAAGGTTCGGCTTTGGTTAAAGAGAGTTTTGGCGAGGTTGGAGTGATAGACTTAAAATTTATAGACAGCAATTATTTAGGTGCAGGCTCTATCAGTGCTAATAAAAAGGTTGGGCGCTTTATACCCTACCACTTTGTCATTGACAATATTACAAATGGCACGCTTAAAGAGCAATGCGATTCGTTCAACTATATTGGCCAGACGATAACTTATGACACCAACCCTTCTTTTTATGTTATAGCTGAGAATAAGGATAATCAAACTACTTTAAACTACAAGGGTTATTTCTTCAAACTAAAAGCCTCAGATATTAAAATAGGAAATCCACAACATGACGACAACAAAACACAGGTCAGCATAGAGATAGAGCGAGCAACACCTGATTTTAAAAAAGGTAACGGTGTCGGAACATACACATTCGGTAGCGACAATGTCACTTATGTAAAGGACAACAACTCAAAAATTGCTCCATTTTCACCAGAATTTCACTTTAGTATCGACAACGCAATCGATTCGGATAATGTCACATGTGCAAACTGCCCTGACAACGTTACTGTTACTGGTACCCAAATGAAATATGGAAGGCTAAAAATTTTCAACAACTATGGTCCGGGAAATGAAGCTCTAACATTGAAGGTTCAAACCCAATATTGGAATGGATCCCAATGGGAATTAAACGAGGATGATGTATGTACGATTTTGAGTAAAAACGATTTTGTGCTTGAGAATCCTACAGGCAATATATCGGATAATGATACTTCTATTAGCTCTGTGAAAGGGATAGATACAGGTGAAGGTAGCATGACTCTCTCACCTCCCGGTTTAGATAAATACGGCAGTATCGATGTGGATTTGAGCAGTGAGGCTATATTTTACAATTGGCTTTACGACAACAATACAAAAGGTACGGCATTCTTTGGCATATACCGTGGCAGGGATAGGGTTATTGAGTGGAAAGAGGTGGCACCTTAATATAATTTGCGGGGTTGTCTATGGCAAAGCTAAAAAAGGTTAGGATTGGGGATTTATTAAAAGAAAAGGGTTATATAACAGAAGCTCAACTCAAGGTTGCGTTAAACGAGGCTAAAAACAAGGGCAAAAAGCTGGGTGAGACGCTTATTGAACTTGGATATGTTGATGAGCAGACAATAACCGATGTTTTGGCCGAGCAGTTAGGGATAGAAAAAACCACACTGAAGGATATAAAGTTTGAAAAACCTCTTAAAGAGGCATTACCTGAGAAACTTGCCAGAAGGTTTAAGGTTGTTCCTGTGGACTTCAACGATAAAGAGATAACAATTGCCACAAACGACCCAACGGATATTTTTGCTCTTGATGAGATCAGCAGAATAACACATAAAGAGGTTGTACCGACAATAATGTCGAAGGAAGAGCTCTTCAGTGCCCTTGAGAAGATTTATGGAACAGAAGACAGGCTTTATAAAATTGTTGATGATGTTGAAAAGAAGATACTGTCGAGCGGAAGCGATGAAGACGTGCTAAGGAACTTAGCTGAAGATGCGTCCGTTGTCAATCTTGTCGATGGAATAATTGCAAAAGCTTTGGCTGAAAAGGCAAGCGATATACACATTGAGCCGGATGAGGACATCTTGAGGGTTAGGTATAGAATCGATGGAATATTGCATGAGGTTTTGAGTCTGAGTAAGGTGCTTCACCCTGCTGTTATTTCAAGAATTAAAATCATGTCCAATATGAATATAGCTGAGAAGAGACTGCCGCAAGATGGTAGATTCAAGATAAAAAGGGATTTTAAGGATGTTGATTTCAGGGTTTCCACACTTCCAACGAATTATGGTGAAAAGGTGGTTTTGAGAATTTTAGACAGAGAGAAAGCTTTGCTTGACTTAAGGAACATTGGCATGGATGAGTATAGCTTGAATATCTATGAAGACATGATCTCAAAACCCTATGGCATCATATTAATATCTGGTCCAACGGGTTCAGGTAAAACAACCACGCTGTATGCGACACTGAACAAGCTCA
>WFQR01000122.1 GCA_015486955.1 Hippea sp.
GACAACTTTTTTCT
Organism: Hippea sp.; assembly: GCA_015486955.1. Classification (GTDB taxonomy): domain Bacteria; phylum Campylobacterota_A; class Desulfurellia; order Desulfurellales; family Hippeaceae; genus Hippea. The sequence continues at coordinate 15 of WFQR01000122.1, forward strand.
CTCCAACGGACGAATACGGAAATATATCCATACCGTTGATTTCTATCTTCAACGTATCTTTCTTTAAAGACAGAATAACCCTTCTTTTTACTACTTCGTCTTCAAATACGTTTTTATCTACATGACCGATACTGTACTGTAGATTTACCTTTTTATCATGGAAGTTTCTATAACACTCATCCACATACGCATTTATGGTTTCAATCAGTTTTTTTCTCTTTTTTGAAATCGTATTAATCACATCAAAGAGTTTCGTATTCAGGACATCTAAAACACCCTTATTGACGGTTTCGCTTCTCAAAAGCTCCCTTTTTGTTTTCATAAGCTTCTTATATTCAATTAGATTGTCTAATATCGTTTGATCGCTTGCAAAAATTCCCCTATCGATTAATGAAAATATGTAATCTTTACTTTTGAATGAAATAAATGAGTTTATTGAGTAGTCGATACACGGGAAGTTTCTCTTTAGGTAAATAACGCGTGCGGGTTTTCCATCTAATTTTATTCTCTTAATCTTTGATTCTACGACTATGTGTACGGTGTGATTATCGACATTGGCATTTAACAGGGTCTTTTTGTTTTTATCAATTTTAATCCTATCTAAATCCTTGGAAAATGGGTGGCCATTTAAACAAAAGTAGATTGCCTCGATGAGATTTGTCTTACCTGCACCGTTTTTACCCGCAATGATATTTATTTTTTCGAATTCTTTTTTGAAGAATGAAAAATTCCTAAAGTTTGATACGATTAAATTCTTTATCATTCTATAATCGGTGTCATTATATACTTGTATGAAAAATCCTCTTCACTTGCCTCAAACATGACGGGTTCTTCGGCTGTCCTGTATATCATCGTTACCGTATCTGAAGATATTTGCCCGATGAAATCAAGTATAAACTTTGAGTCAAGCTTTATAACCAGATTGTCGTTTGCGCCGATGTTTGAGAATGTGATTTGATCTTCTGCAATTTCTCCTTCTTGGTTTTGACTTGAGAGTGTCAAAATCTTGTCCTTTAGGTTTATGTTTAGTGTTATTTCCCTGTTCTCGCTCAATGTCGAGCTCCTCTTAACGGCCTCTTTAAAGCTTTCCCTCTCGATTTCTATTACGTTTGATGTGTCTTTATCTAAAAGTATTTGGTTATAATCCGGAAAGCTCCCTTTGATGAGTTTGGATGTTACGTTTATGTTGTCTGTTTCTATGCTTACTTCGTTTTCTGTTTTTAGTATTTTGACTTCTCCTTCTAAGGGAATTCTGTTTATGAGTGTTGCACCGCTGTTTTCGATAATAAATTCTGTTTCTCTTTGTATCTCGTTTTCTATTGTTACATTGATGAGCCTGTAGTGATCCGTTGCCGTTGCTTTAACTGTATTATCTCTGAATTCAAAAAAAATACCTGTGTATTCCCTTGCGATATCGTTTTTATCGGGGCAGTAGACGGTGTTTTTTATGAGCTTTTTGAGTTTTTCTGCCTCTATTGTGCATATTTTTTGTTTCTCGGTATTTTCCTTTATTTCTGGATACAGTTGAGGATTTAACGTTTTTACACGTGTTTTAAAACTCCCCGCCTGTATGGTAATGGTGTTTTCTTCTTTCTCTATACTGATATTTTCTTCATTAACCTCTTTTAGTATGTTGGCTAACTTTTGAGGCTCTATTAGTATTGATAATTCTCCTTCGCCCTCGATATTTTCCGTGTATGTGATTCGTGTTATGTTGTTCTGTGACTTTGCGGTTAACTTTCCATCTTTTATCTCTAAGAGAATGTTGTACAGTGGGTTTTCTTTCTCTTTTGTTGTTGAGAGCATTGTATTTTGTATAGCCTCTTTTAGTTCTTTGGTTGGTATTAACATATCCGCCTCCTAATTTATTCTTCTTTAGTTTCTTTCAGTAAAAGTAATAAAGCCTTTCATTTTGTCATTTTCTTTGTTTTTTCTGTTTTTATTTGGTTTTGTTTTTGTTTTTTCTTTGTCAGTTTCTGTTGATAGTTTGTTCGTTTTCGATCCCATATACTTTTCCTTGTCTATACCTTGTGGTTTTTTGACAGACTTTTTCTGTGGTTTTAAACATCCGTTATCTCTTTTTCTATTTCTTTAACCTTTTCCCTGAGCTCCGCGTTTTTCTCTAATTCCTTTTCTATCTTTTTGCAGGCGTTGATTATTGTTGCGTGGCTCTTTACGCCGAATTTTGCCTTGATTTCAGGGAGGGAGTTTTTTGTTATCTTGCGTGTTAAGTACATTGCCACTTCCCTTGGTATGAGTATCTCTTTGTTACGCTTTGATGATTTAAGCTCCTCAACGCTTATACCGAAGTGTTTTGCCACGGTTTTTTGTATGTTTTCTGCTGTTAACATCTTCTCTTTTCTCATGACAATATCTTGCAGCGTTGTTTTAACTAAGGATAGTGTTACAGGTCTTCGCATTATGGATTTGAAAGCTGATATCTTTATGAGTGCGCCCTCTATTTCCCTAACGTTCGAACTGATATTTTGAGCTATAAATTCCACGATTTCTGGTGATAGTTTTAAATTAAACAGTTCCGCCTTTTTTTGTATGATGGCTATGCGGGTTTCAAATTCCGGTGGTTGTATATCAACAATTAATCCCCAACTGAACCGTGATTTGAGTCTATTTTCAATATCCTGTATTTCGCTTGGCGGTTTATCGCTTGTGATAACGATCTGCTTTTGGTTTTCGTATAGAGCGTTGAATGTGTGGAAGAACTCCTCTTCTGTTCTTTCCTTTTTGGAGATAAACTGTATGTCGTCTATTAACAGGCAATCCAAGTTTCTGTACTTATTTCTGAACTGTGTCATCTGTTTGTGCTGTATGGAGTTTATGAGTTCGTTTGTAAACTCTTCGGATGATATGTACAGAACCTTTGCCTTTGGTCTTTTTCTTTTTATGGCGTTGCCTATTGCATGCAACAGGTGGGTTTTTCCCAAACCCACACCGCCGTATATGAATAGGGGGTTATAGGCTTTTGCTGGATTTTCGCTTACAGCCACACTTGCTGCATAGGCCAATTGATTGCTTGGACCAACAACGAAGTTTTCAAATGCGTACTTGGGGTTTAGGTTGTCCTTCTCATTACTTTTCATTACAAGCTCTATCTTTGGTAATTTCCCAAATACTGAGCGTAGACTTTCCTTTAGTTTATCCTTATATTTGTTTTTTAGTAGATCTTTTACAGACTCATCTGAAATTAAAAGTGTGATTTTAACGGGTGATACGTCCAGCGGTTCGATAAGTGAGAGCTTTTCCAAATCCTGCGTTTCAACACCATTTTTTAGTTGTTCTATCACCTTATTCCACATAGCGATTCATTATAATAAATCATCGCAACCATTTCAATTTTAATAAAAATTTGTAAAATAGTTGCATGAAGGGTATATGTTCCGCCTTTTCATTTCTTACCACTATACGTTTTCGCTGTGACTTTGACCCTGAAGGTGCAGTAAAGTACTTTCCTGTGGTTGGAGCTTTTATAGGTGGTTTCCTGTATCTTTTTAGTTTATTAAAGAGTCCATTTTTTCAAATTATTTCCGTTGTTTGGCTTGTCTTTATCACAGGTGGTTTACATTTGGATGGATTAGCCGACACTTCAGATGCTATATTTAGCCACAAAACAAAGGATAAAATGCTTGAGATAATGAAGGATTCCCATATTGGCACATTCGGCGTTTTAGCTTTGATTTTGGATATTCTGATTAAATTTACATCCCTGTTCTTTATTAGAGATGCTTTAGTTTTAATTTTTATACCAGCTTACAGTCGTTTTTTGGCTTTGTATCTAATGAAAAAGTTGCCCTACGGAAGACAAAATGGTACGGCAAAGGTGTTTTTTAAGGAGTTTAAGCTTACTGATTTTCTCATTGGCTATACTTTAATCTTGGCGTCGTTTTTTATTTTGCCTTTATACCTCTCCATTATATTGAATATCGTATTTTTTACGTGTGGCTTTTTGCTCTTTGAGTACTTTAAACACAAGTTAGGTGTAGTAACAGGTGATGTTTTGGGTTTTTCCATTGAGGTTTCGGAGGTATTGTTGTTTTTTATAGCATCACTTTATTTTAGCTATATTTGATGTGGTGAAAAATTCTAAATTTTGTTGCTTTGTCCTGTTGAAAACGACAATTTCATGTGTTAGAATAGCGGCGCATCGAGGGGGAGTTTCTATAGGTCTTTAAAATCCAAAATGGGGGTGTGTCAGTGAAGTATGTGAAGTGGTTGGATGAGATTACAGCAGACGACGTGCACATTGTTGGCGGTAAGAATGCATCGTTAGGCGAGATGATTAGGGAGTTGAAGTCCGAAGGTGTAAATGTTCCTTACGGTTTTGCTCTAACGGCAGAGTCCTATTGGTATCTCATCGACTCAAACAATCTACGCGAAAAGATTTATGAAACGTTAAAAGACTTAAACACACATGACATTAACGACCTAAAAGAAAAGACAAAGAAGGCAAGGGATTTAATTTTCAATGCCGAACTACCAGATGATTTAAGGGCTGAGATTGTTGAAGCCTACAAGAAGCTCAGCGAATATTACGGTGAAGAGGAAAGCGATGTTGCCGTTAGGAGTTCTGCCACAATAGAAGATATCCCCGATGCATCCTTTGCTGGCCAGCAGGACACCTATCTAAATGTCAAAGGTATTGACAATGTTATTCACTACGTAAAAAGCTGTTATGCATCAATATTCACAGAGAGGGCAACGTCTTACAGGCATGATAAGAACTTCGACCATTTCAATGTAGGTTTATCTGTTTGTGTACAAAAGATGGCACGCAGCGATTTGGCCGCAAGTGGCGTTATGTTTTCTTTGGATCCAGAAAGCGGTTTTGATAAGGTGGTTGTGATTAACGCAAGCTATGGACTTGGAGAAAACGTTGTTTCAGGTAAAGTCAACCCCGATGAGTTCATTGTCTTTAAACCAACACTTGAGAAGGGTTATAAAGCCATAATAAACAAAAAATTGGGTTCTAAACTGACAAAGGCCGTATACGATGAAAACGGTGGAATAAAGGATGTGGAGACAACAGAGGAAGAAAGATTTAGGTATTCTTTGAGTGATGAAGACGTTCTAACCCTTGCCAAATGGGCAGTTATCATTGAAAACCACTACACAAAGAGAAACGGTAGATATACACCAATGGATATAGAGTGGGCAAAAGACGGTAAAACGGGTCAGTTGTTTGTCGTCCAGGCAAGACCTGAAACAGTGCAATCAAGAAAGAATTTAAGCGTTCTTGAAACATATAAACTTAAAGAGAAGGGCAATGTTATTGTTGAAGGAATAGCCGTAGGCAGCAAAATCGCAACAGGCCCCGTTAGGGTTATAGATACACCGGATAAGATGGATGAGTTTAAAGATGGCGAGATACTCGTAACGGATATGACGGATCCCGATTGGGAGCCCATAATGAAAAAAGCCGCTGCAATTATCACAAACAGGGGCGGTAGAACATGCCATGCGGCGATTATTTCAAGGGAGCTTGGCGTCCCAGCCATTGTTGGATGTGGTGATGCGACGGAGAAGTTGAAGACAGGCCAGGTTGTTACGATATCGTGTGCCGAAGGTGAAGTTGGATACGTTTACGATGGTAAACTGGACTACGAGGTTGAGGTAATTGACCTCTCCAAGATTGAAAAACCGAAAACGCAGATAAAGATGAATTTAGGCAATCCAGCTATAGCGTTCCAGACGGCCGGTATTCCAAACGACGGCATTGGACTTGCAAGGATGGAATTTATTATAAGCTCATTTATTCAGGTTCATCCGCTTGCCCTGATCCACTTTGATGAGTTAGAGGATAAGAAGGCAAAAGAGGTTATAGCTGAACTGACTAGGGGATACGATGATAAGCCACGGTATTTCATAGATAAGCTTGCATACGGCGTTGCCATGCTTGCGGCAAGTGTCTATCCTAACCAAATATTAGTTCGAATGAGCGATTTTAAGACAAACGAGTATGCAAATCTCATTGGTGGTAAAGAGTTTGAGCCTGAGGAAGAGAACCCCATGATCGGTTTCAGGGGCGCTTCAAGGTACTATTCAGATGCCTACAGGGAGGGTTTTGCGCTTGAGTGTAAGGCAATGAAGAAGGTTAGGGACGAGTTTGGCCTCACCAATGTTGCTCTGATGATACCGTTCTGTAGAACACCTGAGGAAGGCAAAAAGGTTATTGAGGAGATGAAGAAAAATGGTCTTGTCCAGGGAGAAAATGGGCTTGAGATATACGTGATGGCAGAGATCCCGAGCAACGTAATATGTGCCGATGAGTTTGCCGAGATATTCGATGGTTTCTCTATAGGTTCAAACGATCTGACACAGCTCACATTAGGCATTGATAGGGATTCGGGCCTTGTTGCACATCTATTTGATGAGCGTCATATAGCCGTTAAAAGGATGATATCCATGCTCATTGAGAAGGCACATAAACACGGAAAACCCGTTGGAATTTGTGGACAGGGGCCAAGCGACTTCCCAGATTTTGCAGAGTTCTTGGTTGAGCAGGGCATTGACTCCATGAGTCTAAATCCAGATAGCGTTATGACAACGATCGTTAATATCAAGAAACTTGAAGAGAAGCTTGGAAGATAACACAAGGGGGCTTTTTTAGCCCCTCTTTTTGTTTTTGGAGGTAGTGGATGTACGAGGATACATTTGCAATCCTAAAAAGCACCAACTGTGATTTTTTTGATATATACCTTGAGGATTCGTTTGTTAGGCTTGTTGAGGCAAAAAGCGGAAAGATTGAGAATGTTAAGATCAGCCATGACAGGGGTGTAGGTATAAGGACTGTAAAGGGTTTAAGCGTTTTATATTCATCGTCTTTTGATACAAGCGAAGAGAACGTGTACAGGATGGGCAAGTTTCTAACGGGCGTTTCCAATCCTAAGACCGGTACGTTTGTTGTATCTCAAGATGGAGAAAGAAGCATAGAGATGTGCGGTGGATATAAACCGCCAATGGAGAAGATTAAAGCCATCTACGATGATTTTTGCAGTGTAGCGTATAAAAAGAAAGAAATAAAACAGGTCAGCATGACCTTTTCAGATAGATTAAAGAGTGTAGAGATAATTAACGAGACAGGTGAACACCTGAAAGAAAAAAGGATCTATACGGTTTTGTACTTCGAAGTAACGGCAGCCGATGGAGACAACTATCAGACCTTTAGGCGTCCGTTTAGCTATCTCGGTGGTTTTGAATGCTTTGAGAATATGGATTTCAAAGGATTGGCTCAAGAGATGAGCGAAAAGTTGGTTGAACTACTTCATGCACCACCGTTGAAGGCCCAAAAGATGACTGTTGTATTATCCAGTAAAGCTGGTGGCACAATGATACACGAGGCTGTAGGACATGGACTTGAAGCCGATCTTGTTTATGAGTCCATGAGTGTTTATAAGGATAAATTGGGACAGAAGGTTGCGAATGAGAAGATAACCGTTGTTGACGACGCCACGAGGCCCAAAATGAGGGGTTCATTTTACTTTGATGACGAAGGTACAAACTCACAAAATACCGTATTGATAGAGAACGGAATTTTAAAGGGGTATATGTTTGATAAGATGTATGCCCAATTGGTAGGTAGAGAATCAACGGGGAATGCACGTAGGGAGTCGTTTAGGTTTCCACCGATTGTGAGAATGTCCAATACGTACATTTTGCCTGGAAATGATGACCCAGACGACATCGTTGCCTCTGTGGACGATGGTTTATTTGTTGTCAGGATGGGTGGAGGCCAGGTCAATCCGACAACGGGTGATTTTGTCTTTGAAGTGGCTGAAGGCTACACTATAAAAAACGGCAAGATTGGACACATGGTCAGGGGTGCAACACTTATTGGCAATGGACCAAAGGTCTTAGAAGAGATCGATATGGTGGGCAATGACTTCGGTGTTGAGGTTGGAACGTGTGGCAAAGGCGGTCAGGGCGTGCCAGTAACGGATGGAGAGCCAACTTTGAGAATCCCATCTATTATGGTTGGAGGTAGTGCGCTATAAGGTATGCAGCTTTTGTATCTTACGATGGAACAGGTTACTGCGGCTTTCAGATTCAACCCAACTGTTTGACAATTCAAGAGATTTTAGAAAAAGCGCTAACAAGGATATTTAAGGAACCTATACGAATAAACTATGCAGGTAGGACGGATGCAGGTGTCCATGCCTTTTGTCAGGTTATCGATTTCTTGCCGCCTTTTTTCATTGACAAGGATGCCCTAAAAAAAGGTTTAAACTCCGTTTTGCCCAAAGATATAAGGGTTTTGAAGGTGTTTGAGGTAGAGGATAGCTTCCACAGCAGGTATTCTGCAAAGTTCAGGGAGTATATGTACTTTATTTTTAATGGCGATGTTTTACCGCCATTTTTAAAAAACTACGTATGGCATGTGCCTTTGAGGCTTGATATAGAAAGGATCAAAGAATTTGTACACGGTTTTGTGGGTAAAAGGGATTTTTCATTTGTGGCCAATGAGCCTAAAAATAAAAACTGTGTAAGAGAGGTTTATTTCTTTAGGGTTAAACGCTTGAGGAATTTTGTAATTTTTCATGTGCGTGCTAACGGTTTTTTGAGGGGTATGGTGCGCAATATGGTGGGTTTAGCCGTTGGTTATTCCCTTATGCGCTTGCAAAAAGACGAAAGCGGTAATATAATTTTTAATGTTGGCAATGTTAAATCGTTTAAAGCACCTGCTAAGGGGTTGTTTTTGAGAAGGGTTGGCTATTAAAGGAGTTGGATATGGTAGATAGGGATGAGGTTAAGAGGGTGGCAAAATTGGCTATGCTTGAATTAAAAGAGGATCAAATAGACAAGTTCGCAGCGCAGTTTAACGAGATTTTGGAGTATATGGAACAGATAAACGAACTTGATTTATCTAACTGTGAAGCAGCATTCCATATTACAGAGCTTCAGAACGTTTTTAGGGAGGATGAGGTAAAGCCGTCAATGGATAGGGATGTGATATTAAAGAATGCACCTGAGACGGATGGCGAATCGTTCAAAGTACCAAAGGTTATTGAGAGGTAAGATATGCTTTACAAAAAGACGCTCCATGAGTTAATGGATTTGGTTAAAAATAAAAAAATTACGCCCAAAGAGGTGTACGACTCCGTTCTCGATAGGATTCACAAGAAGGAAAGTGAGATTAATGCGTACGTTACGGTCTTTGAAGAGTACAAAGAGAATGCGAGTGGTGGAGAGCTTTTGGGATTGCCAATAGCAATAAAGGATAACATGCACATAGATGGCAAACCGACGACATGTTCTTCAAAGATCTTATCCAACTTTGTTGCCGTTTTTGATGCCACTGCTGTGAAAAAGCTAAGGGAAAACGGTGCTACATTTATCGGCAAAACCAATCTGGATGAGTTTGCCATGGGCTCATCCACTGAAACGTCGTACTACGGTGTGACAAAGAACCCATGGGATACAACGCGTGTACCGGGTGGTTCAAGCGGTGGCTCGGCGGCTGCAGTGGCAAGCGGTGAGGCTATAGCGGCTTTGGGTTCCGATACGGGTGGATCGATTAGGCAGCCTGCGTCCCTTTGTGGTGTTGTGGGGTTAAAACCCACATACGGCAGAGTTTCACGTTTTGGCCTTGTTGCATTTGCCTCAAGCTTGGATCAAATTGGCCCTATAACACGCGATGTAAGAGATGCTGCAATACTTTTGAGCATAATATGTGGTCATGATCCTATGGATTCAACAAGTGCTAATGTTGATTGTGAAGATTTTACAAAATATTTGAACCAGCCTATAAGTGGCATGAAAGTGGGCGTTTATGAGGCGGCATTGAAGGACTGTGATAATGTTGTCCAGAAGGCGATGGATGATTCTATTAAGATTTTAGAGTCTTTGGGTTGTGAGGTTAAGTCTATTGAACTGCCCCATGCAAAGTATGCCGTTTCTGATTACTATATAATAGCACCGGCTGAGGCGTCGAGCAACTTGGCCCGCTATGACGGTGTTAAGTATGGCTTCAGGGCTTCTAATTTTGATGATTTGAAGGATATGTACATAAAGACACGATCGGAAGGGTTTGGTGATGAGGTAAAAAGGAGAATAATGCTCGGTACCTACGTCCTTTCGAGCGGTTACTACGATGCTTACTATTTGAAAGCACAGAAGTTGAGGTATTTGATAAAACAGGACTTTGATAATATTTTTAAAGATTTTGACTGCATTGTTTCACCAACGACACCAACAGAGGCATTTAAAATTGGCGAAAAAGCCGATAAGCCCTTACAGATGTACTTATCCGACATCTTTACAATACCAGCCAATTTAACGGGAATACCAGCCATAAGTATACCTAACGGTTTGGGCGATAACGGTTTGCCTTTAGGTTTGCAAATTATGGCGGATGCCTTTAGGGAAGATGTGATATTCAAGGTTGCAAGTGCGTTTGAGAGGGAATTTAATTTGCGGGATAAACTCCCGCTTGATTGAGGTAGAAGCGATGGCAAAGATTTGGGTAAGAATCGATATGGTTAGTGGCGAATGCTACGTGGGGTCTATTGATAACTTTTACGATGAGGATGATGATTTGCTGATGTTTTTGGAGGAGCAGGCTTATCTCGGTTTGAAACTCGATAACGTCCATAAATGTAAAGATGTTGACGGCAAAATGATCTTAGAGCCTTTGGATACGGATAGTTCTGTTTATAAAGACAGTCTGATTATTATGAACACGGACAATATCTTGACGATAAAGTTTTTAAAAGAGGATTCCGAAATTGTCAGGAGCATAAATGTTAAACCCAAAAAGGACGTACAGATCAAAGATCTAAAGAACGTGTTGAGGTTTAAACCAAAAAGGAAGGGGACGGTGTAGGTATGGGTAAAAAACTTACTAAAAAAGATGTTGTTGATGCGTTGTACAATGTCATTGATGCAGAGATTGGTCTTGATATAGTAAATTTGGGTTTTATATACGGTATCGATATTGACGACGATAATGTGGTTAAGATAGTGATGACGCTAACGACACCCGGTTGTCCGTTGATTGTGCCAATCCAGGAAGAGGTAATTAATAGGGTTAAGGAAATTGGAGCTAAGGATGTTATCGTTGACATTGTTTATGATCCGCCGTGGAACCCCTACATGATGAGTGAAGAGGCGCGCAAGAAGTTGCTTGGCGAGTAATGTCTCTGGGCTGCGCAATCATAACCTATAACGAAGAGAAGAATTTGGAGAGGACACTGAAAAGTGTTACTTTTTGTGATGAAATTGTCATTGTTGACTCTGGAAGTACAGATAGAACATTGGATATAGCAAAGCGATACACGGATAAAATTTATATACAAAAGTGGCTGGGTTACGGTAAGCAGAAAAACGTTGCAATCGATAAGTTATCCACAGATTGGGTTTTGAGTTTGGATGCAGACGAGGTTGTATCTGATGGTTTAAGGGAAGAAATCATTGATGAGCTTAAAAGACCGAGATCTGACGCATATGCGTTGAATTTTCAATTGGTTTTTATGGGAAAACCTTTAAGGTTCGGCGGTGTCTATCCGGACTACCATGTACGTCTATTTAAAAAAGGGCTGTTTTGGTTTGAAGAGAACGACGTGCATGAAGGTGTGAGAACTAAAGCCATAAAATTAAAAAACCCTGTTTATCATTTTAGCTACGATAGTTTAGAAGATTATTTTGAGAAATTTAATAAGTATACAACGCTTGCTGCAAAGAGTAGATTAATGCGGGGTAAAAGGGTATCTAAAGCTTATCCATTTTTGAGGTTCGGCTTTGATCTTTTTAAGCGCTTTATTTTGAAGGGTGCCTTTTTGGATGGCTACCCAGGTTGCGTTTATGCCTTGCTTTCAAGTTATTATGCGTTTGTGAAGTATGCGAAATTGGTTGAATTGAGTAAATGATAATAGCGTTCCTGCTTTTTTTGTTTCTTATCCTTGTTTTTCTTTTGCGCTACAATTTCTTCCGCCCGCCAAGAAAGGGTATTCTTGTTCTCTTGTATCACAGAATTGACGATAAACCCACGCGCACTGATTTAGACAAGTTTTCTATATCATTGAAAACCTTTGAAAAACAGGTTAAGAGATTAAAGAAAAAAGGCTATTTACCCGCCCATCCCGGTAATATCGATGATATTATAAAAAACAAGCTATACCTAAAACAGCGTTACGTCATGTTTACATTTGATGATGGTTATAAGGATAACCTTCAGGCAGCTTTGGTTTTAAACAAGTACGGCTATAAGGGTCTTTTTTTTATATCAACGGCTCATATTGGAAAAGAGTTGGATAATGTCCCAATGCTGGATTTTGATGATCTAAAGCATTTGTGTAAAATGGGTATGTATCTTGGGAGTCACTCACATAGACATTTAAATTTATTAAAAATGGATTTGGATGAAGCAAAGAGTGAAATTTCCAAATCTTTGGAGATACTGTCTCAGTATCAAAGGATAGAGGATTTTGCCTATCCTTTTGGCGGTTATAGCGATGAAATTGTAAATTTAATCAATAGTTTGGGCTTTAAAAGAGCCTACATTATTGGACAAAAAATCTACGATCCAGAAGTTCACTCTAAGTTAAAAATTCCCAGAGCTATAGTAAGGAAGGATTTAGATGATATAGATTTTTACTTAATAATTACACGAGGACGGGCAAGATTTTAACCTTTACTTAATTTTTTCCTTGACTTTTCCGATATTTTATATATAAATGAGAATATAAAAGTGAGGTTACAGGAAAGAAGAATTTATTTTAGTAGTGGAGGTGCTTTATGGCAGAGGGAAAGGTTGGTAACCCTGGACCGTTAGGTTTGGGAGGATTTGCTCTTACAACATTTGTTTTAAACGTTCACAACGCTGGATTGGTTCCAGCAGCTTTGGATGCGGCTTTGCCATTGGGTTTGTTTTATGGAGGTTTGGCTCAGTTAATTGCCGGCGTTTTAGAAATGAGAACGGGTAACACGTTTGGTATCGCTGCATTTGGCTCATACGGAGCCTTCTGGATTGCTTTGGCAAGCCTTGTTTACTTTACAAAACTGGGTTTGGTTCCAGCTGCTGCTTTGGGTCCAGCATTGGGAATTACTCTGATTGCTTGGACCATCTTCACAACGATTATGACCATACTTACATTTAAGACAGGCAATGGAGTGTTGATTACGCTGTTTGTTCTGTTAGACTTGCTATTCATCTTACTTGTTATCGGTCACTACAGTGGTAGCAAGGCTATTACAACGTTTGCAGGCTATGAGGGTATCTTAACGGCTCTTGTTGCTTGGTACTTGATGTATCTTGGCATAAAGGAGCAGTTTGAAGGTTAATATCAAATCATAAAAACTTAAACTTTTTGTATGGGGGCTTGACAAAGAGCCCCCATTTTTTTATGCTTATACCCACTATTAATTTAATTAATTTGTGAGGGAGGATTTAAGCACTATGAAGATGGCGGAGAAGATAAAGTCCTACAGAAAGAAGCAAGGGCTGACCTTAAAGGCTTTGGCAGAGAAGGTAGGATGCACAGATGCATATATATCCCAAATTGAGACCGGCAAAGCAGTACCATCCATTAGCGTGCTACAAAGGATAGCGCAGGCTTTGGATGTTCAAGTTAGAGATCTATTGAGTGATGAGCAGAGCAATGACAAGATCTTTTTGACAAAGGAAGAAAGAACTCAAATTATCTATCCGGGTAGTCACATCTATGCTGAGCTGCTTGTTGCAAAAATTTCCAATAAGGCTATGGAGCCCCTTTACAAAGTCGTTCCTGTTGGTTGTGATTCAAGGGGTGAACATAGACATGCTGGGGAGGAGTTTGGCTATATTTTGAAGGGTAAGTTGGAGTTACGTGTTGGAGATCAAGTTAAGGTTTTGGGCCCTGGCGATAGTTTCTATTTCTCGTCCACACAGCCACACTCATACAGGAATGTAGGCGATGTGGATGTGGAAACGATCTGGGTAGTCAGTCCACCTGTTCTTTAAAGAAATACAGTTTGGCACAGTGGTTTTTAAAGATGATTTCGTCCTTTTTCTTCAAAGGCAGGTGGTTATCTTTGGATGTTATGTATAGCAGATAATCACCTGCAATTTTTTCCTTTATTGTTTCAAGGATTGGTTGGATTTTCAAGGCCCGCGCAGTAATTACGTTGCACGGTAGCTGTTTTTCGATCTCTTCAACACGTTTGTTTATAACGTTGCATTTATACCCCAATTTTGCACACACGTAGTTGAGAAATCCACATTTTTTTGAGTTTGGCTCTATCATTGTTACTGTTAAAGATGGTTTGTATATCTTTATTGGAATTGCCGGAAATCCAGCTCCAGACCCTATATCGATAATTGAAAGATTATCATCTCTGAAGAACTTGAAAAACAGCAGGGATGGTGCGAGCAAATGGTTTACTATGTTTTCCTCTCTTTTGGAAATTAAAGCAATGTGTTTATTCCATTCTACCAATGTTTCCAAGTATTCAATAAACTTATTCGTGTTTGCTTCTGGTATGTCTAACCTTTTAAACGCTTTTTCAAGCCGTGTTCTTAAGTCTGTCATTGTATTTCTTTAGATATACCATCAGTATAGATATGGCCGCAGGCGTTACGCCTGATATCCTCATGGCTTGACCAATTGATGTTGGCCTTATCTCCATTAGCTTGCCCCTTACCTCGTTTGATAAACCACCTACCTTCGTATAATCGAAGTCCTCGGGTATCTTCATGTTTTCATATTTCTTAAACTTCTCAATCTGTTGTTTTTGTAGGTTCAGGTATCCCTCGTATTTAATGTCTATTTCAACCTCTTGTTTTATAAATTTATCTAACTCCTCTAATTCTGGCACAAGCTGTCTTAATTTGTCATAGTTTATCTCTGTTCTCCTTAACAGTTTTGCTAAGTCTGTTTTTGTTTTTATGATCTCTGTTCCCAACTCCTTGAGTTTTTTATTTGTAGTTTCTGTTGGGAATATGAAAGTGGTTTTTAATTTTTTTATTGTTTCCTCTATCTTGATTTTCTGCTCCTGTATCATTTCGTATTCATCTTTGCTCAACAGACCAGCTTTATAGGATTTTTCTGCAAGCCTCAAATGTGTATTGTCCTCTCTCAATATGAGCCTGTATTCAGCCCTTGATGTGAACATCCTGTATGGCTCTTTTGTACCCTTGGTTACAAGATCGTCTATTAATACGCCTGTATATGCCTCGTCCCTTCCCAATATGAACGGTTCTTTATCCAATAGGTAAAACGCAGCGTTGATACCGGCCACTATGCCCTGTGCAGCTGCCTCTTCGTATCCGCTTGTTCCATTGATTTGACCGGCTAAAAACAACCCTCTTATTTTCTTTGTTTCCAATGTGTGTTTTAACTGTGTTGGATCCACAAAGTCGTATTCTATGGCGTATCCCGGTCTCATTATCTCTACCTTCTCAAGACCCTTTATGGTTCTTAAGAAATTCAGCTGGACCTC
>WFQR01000123.1 GCA_015486955.1 Hippea sp.
GCGTTATTTACCTAAAGAGAAACTTCCCGTGTATCGACTACTCAATAAACTCATTTATTTCATTCAAAAGTAAAGATTACATATTTTCGTTAATAGACAGAGGGATTTTTGCAAGCGATCAAACGATATTAGACAATCTAATTGAATATAAGAAGCTTATGAAAACAAAAAGAGAGCTTTTGAGAAGCGAAACCGTCAATAAGGGTGTTTTAGATGTCTTGAATACGAAACTCTTTGATATGATTAATACGATTTCAAAAAAGAGAAAAAAATTGATTGAAACCATAAATGCGTATGTGGATGAGTGTTATAGAAACTTCCATAATAAAAAGGTAAATCTACAGTACAGTATCGGTCATGTAGATAAAAATATATTCGAAGACGAAGTACTAAAAAGAAGGGTTATTCTGTCTTTAAAGAAAGATACGTTGAAGATAGAAATCAACGGTATGGATATATTTCCGTATTCGTCCGTTGGAGAGAAAAAGGTTGTCCTCTTATGTATTGTATTGGCAATTGTAAAATTGTATAATTCACGCGGGCTTTTGCCCGTTTTTTTGATTGACGATTTAGAGGGTGATTTGGACAAGAGTGCTCAGCAAAAGGTTTTTGAAACTATAGTATCTTTACCCAATCAACTGTTTATCACAACACTGGGCGCCTTTAGAGGATACAACACAATAGAGTTAACGGAGGATAGAGTAAGTTGAGGCAATACACGGCTGAAGATATAAAGGTCTTAAAGGGATTAGAGGCTGTAAGGAAAAGGCCTGCCATGTACATTGGGGGAACATCCATTGAGGGGCTACATCACTTGGTTTATGAAGTTGTGGATAACTCAATTGACGAGGCAATGGCGGGCTTTTGTGATACAATCAACGTTTACATAAACGAGGACAATTCAATCACTGTTGAGGATAACGGTAGGGGTATACCTGTCGATATACATCCAGAGGAGAAGATACCCGCTGTAACATTAGTTTTAACAACACTACACGCAGGTGGCAAGTTTGATAGTAAAAGCTATAAGGTTTCTGGTGGCCTACACGGTGTTGGAATAAGCGTCGTTAATGCACTGTCTGAGTCTCTAATCGTTGAGGTCAAAAGGAATGAAAAAATATACAGGCAAGAGTTTGAAAGGGGTATACCAAAGACCGATTTAGAGGTAATAGGTGAAACAAAAGAAACAGGGACAACGATAACGTTTCTACCGGATAAGGAAATATTTGAGACAACGGAGTTTAGCTACGAGATACTGTCAAAAAGACTTAGAGAGCTTGCATTTTTAAATAAAGGTGTAAAGATAAGTTTAATTGACAGAAGAACAGATAAATCCGAGACATTCCACTACACGAAGGGTGTTGTTGAGTTTATAGATTACCTCTCGAAGACTAAGAATAAACTGTTTAATGAGCCTGTGTACTTTAATATTCAGGATAATGCCGTAAATATAGAGTTAGCTTTTGTTTATACAGACTCCTATTCATCCAACATACTGACATTTGCAAACTCCATCAACACCGTTGAGGGTGGCGTTCATTTATCGGCTTTTAAGACGGTTCTAACAAAGACGATTAATCGATACGCAAAGAATTCGGGGCTTGTTAAGAACAATGTTGTATTCTCTGGGGATGATGTCAGGGAAGGAATTGTAGCGGTTTTATCTGTCAGACTACCAAACCCACAGTTTGAGGGTCAGACAAAGACAAAACTTGTCAACACGGAGATACAAAACATCATACAGACAAAGTTGTACGAAAAACTCAACGAGTATTTTGATGAACATCCGGCTATAGCAAAGGTTATTATTGATAAAGTTTTAAAGGCCTATAACGCCAGGGAGGCGGCAAGAAAGGCTAAAGAGTTAGTCAGGAGAAAGACGGTATTTGAATCCAAGGGTTTACCAGGAAAATTAGCAGATTGTCAGGAAAAGGATCCGTCAAAAACAGAACTGTTCCTTGTTGAGGGTGATTCGGCTGGCGGTAGTGCAAAGCAGGCCCGTGATAGGGTTTATCAGGCGATTTTGCCGCTTAAGGGTAAGATTCTTAATACGGAAAGGTCAAACCTGAAAAAGATCTTGGAAAGTGAGGAGATCAGAAATATTATCACAGCTTTGGGTACAGGTATCAATGAGTCGTTCAATATAGACGATGTTAGGTATCATAAAATCATCATAATGACCGATGCAGATGTTGATGGTAGTCACATACAGACATTGATACTAACGCTGTTCTTTAGGTACTTTAGAGAGCTTATCGAGAAAGGCTATGTGTATATTGCTCAGCCCCCGCTTTATAGGTGTAAGATTGGAAAGAAGGAATTTTACATAAAAGATGAGAAACAGATGAAGGAGTTTTTGGTTAACAAGGGTATTGATGGGTTTATCCCTATTGTTAATGGAAAGGAACTTTCCAAGAATGATTTTAGGAAGATTTTAAACAAACTGATTGTATATGAGAGTATGGTGGAAAAGTTATCGAAAAAGTATCCATCAGAGGAAATAATAAGGTGTTTGTCGATAGTTGATGTGAATTTGGATAACCTTAATGATTTTAAAAACAGACTGAATGATTGTTTAAGGGAAAACTCTGGCATTGCTATTAAGGAGATTGAGCCTGAAGGTGATGCATTGGTGTTTAAATACGAAGTGGACAACGAGGATAAAGAGATCTTTGTAAATAGGGAGTTTTTCAATTCCCATGAATATAAGCTAATAAGTCAATATGCACCAAGCAGAAACCTTTTGGGTGAGCCGCCGTTTAAGGCCAAAGTGGGTGATGAAGTTTTGGAGTTTAAAACGATTAAGGAAATGCTGAATTTCATAGAGGATAGGGCTAAAAAGGGGCTTGAAATACAGCGCTATAAGGGTTTGGGTGAAATGAACCCAGAGCAGTTATGGGAGACGACAATGGATCCTGCGCGTAGAAACCTGTTGCAGGTTACCATATCCGATGCTGAAGAAGCTGACAGGGTTTTTAACATGCTCATGGGAAATAATCCTCAATTAAGGAAGGATTTTATCGAGAAAAACGCAAAGTTTGTGAAACACTTGGATATTTGAGGTTGATGTATGAAGGATCTATTTGCAGACTCTAATGTAATACCCATTGATATAAAGGACACGATGCAACAGTCCTACCTCGACTACTCCATGAGTGTCATTGTGGGTAGGGCGATTCCCGATGCGAGGGATGGATTAAAACCCGTTCATCGCAGGATTCTCTACGCAATGAAGGAGTTGAACTTAGAGCACAATAAACCGTACAAAAAGAGTGCGCGTGTCGTTGGTGATGTCATAGGTAAATATCATCCCCATGGCGATATGGCCGTTTATGATGCTTTGGTTAGGATGAGCCAGGATTTCTCCATGCGCTATCCGTTGATCGATGGACAAGGTAACTTTGGCTCCATTGATGGCGATAGCCCCGCTGCAATGAGATATACTGAGGTTCGATTAACAAGATTAGCTGAGGAGATGCTTAAGGATCTTGATAAGAACAGCGTCGACTTCGTTCCAAACTACGATGACTCACTCCAAGAGCCCTCTGTTTTGCCCACCTTCATACCAAATCTATTAATGAACGGTTCTGATGGTATAGCAGTGGGTTTTGCAACAAAGATACCGCCGCATAATTTGGGCGAGGTGATAGATGCGTGTATAGCCTTTTTGGATAAAGAGGGGGACATCACCATAGATGAGATCTTAAATTACATAAAGGGTCCTGACTTTCCAACGGGTGGTATCTGTTTTGACAGTGCTTCAATAAGGGATGCGTATAAGAAAGGTGTTGGTAAGGTTCAGGTTAGGGCACGTGTAAAGGAAGAAAAGATTAAGAACAAAAAGGCGTTGATAGTTTATGAGTTGCCGTATCAGGTCAATAAGGCCCTGCTTTTGCAAAGTATCGCTCAGCTTGTTAAGGATAAAAAAATTGATGGTATTACCGACCTGAGGGATGAATCCAATAAAGAAGGCATTAGGATTGTAATTGAGTTGAAGAAGGACGAGCAGGCAGAGGTGGTTTTAAATAAGCTGTTTAAGTACACAAACCTGCAAACGACGTTTGGTATTAATATGATGGCTTTGGTGGACAACACACCAAAGCTTTTGAATATAAAGGATGCAATTGAGGTATTTATCAGGCATAGGATAGATGTTGTTAAACGCAGAACCTCGTATCTTTTGGTTAAAGCAAAGGATAGGGCACACATACTTGAGGGTTTACTGATTACGCTTGATAACATTGACGAGGTTGTAGCTATAATAAAGTCATCTCAGTCTGCTCAAGAAGCAAGGGACAGGCTGAAGGTTAGGTTTAAGCTTTCTGATAGGCAGACACAGGCCATTTTGGATATGAAACTTGCACGCCTCGTTGCTTTAGAGAAGCAGAAAATCATCGATGAGCATAAACAGGTTTTAGAGGATATATCGTATTACGAAAGCATTTTAAGGGATAAAGATGTTCTTAAAAAGGTTATAAGGGATGAGCTTTTGTACGTTAAGGAGACCTATGGGGATAAGAGAAGAACGCAGATTTTGAATAGGGTTGAGGATATAACCGTTGAAGACATTATAAAGGACGAAGAGCTCATAATCACGTTCTCAAAGAAAGGTTACATAAAGGCTGTGCCTTTGGATGTTTACTCCACTCAAAATAGGGGTGGAAAGGGTAGAATAGCGGCAACATTCTCAGATAACGACTATATAACCGATATCTTCTTAACCAATAGTTTGAGTACACTGTTGTGTTTTACCAATTTTGGCAGGGTCTATGCGATTAAGGCGTACAATATTCCGAAACAATCGCCTTCATCAAAGGGTAGGCCCATTGTTAATTTTATCAAACTGCAACCCCAGGAGACGATAAAAACAATAGTGCCAATCA
>WFQR01000124.1 GCA_015486955.1 Hippea sp.
TGAATCTGAGTTTTAGAGTGGTGCCGAACAAGATCAATCAGATTGTTCTGCCTCAGTCCGCTGGCAAGAGTACGATTTTAAAGATGATCTACGGCGCTGAAAAGCCGGATAGTGGCTTCGTTCGTGTGTTTGATTTCAATGTGACAGATCTAAATTATTCGGGCATCCTGCTTTTGAGACGGTACTTGGGCATAATCTTTGAGGATATCAGGTTGATTTCCAATATGACCGTGAAGGATAACCTGAAGGCTATAACGAAGTTAACAAAGAGAAACCTATACCTGTCTGAAGAGATATTCGATATGCTCTCAATTGGACACCTTTTGGACAAATATCCCCATGAGCTTTCCATAAGCGAGCAATCCCTCATAAACATCGCAAGGGGCGTTATCTACAACTTTCCTTTGGTTTTGGCCGATGAACCTTTGAGGTATCTTTCTTTGGATTACAGGATCAAGGTGATCCGTCTGTTTAAATACTTAAACGAAAAGAAGGGTATAACGTTTCTCATAGCAACACTGAACCCCATAGACGATGACTTTTATACGATTGATTTGAGGTATGAGAAGGGATAACGTAAAGATCGCTCTGTTTTTTATATTTGTTTCCTTTATTTTAACTATGAGTGTGATCATGGGTGTATTTTTGGCCATGAGTAGCTACGTACAGCAGAAAAAGAGCAGCATACCCCTATTTGTCTTTTTAAAAACCGATACGGATCAAAAGGCCGTTAATGGTTTTGTTAATACGGTTAAGCAGATCAAGGGTGTTAAGCAGGTTAAGCTAATAGACAAGGATAAAGCTTTAGATCAGATGGTTAAAAAGTTCCACATAGATAGAAATCTGTTTGTTAAAAACCCTTTTCCCTACTCGGTTGAGGTGTTTTTTTATCCCTCTTACACAAACACGGCATACTTTGAGAGGTTTAAAGAAAATATTTTAAGCCCTATTGTTGAAAATGTTGCCTACCCAAAGGATGTGTTGGAAGAGATTGAGAATATCCATTCGAAGATGGTCTATTTTTCAGAGATTGTTGTTGTGGTTCTTTATGGCGTTGAATTTGTAGTATTTTTGTCCATAATGACGATTTTCTATTCACACAGGAAGTTTGATTACGATACGCTTAAGTTCTTCGGGATAAAGCGATTCACGATATTCAGGTTGTTTTTGAAAGAAACAATGACGCCCGTGTTCTTTGGTTTTTTGTTCTCCGTTGTTTTAATTTTTATACTCTATTTTGCA
This sequence comes from Hippea sp., assembly GCA_015486955.1. Lineage (GTDB taxonomy): Bacteria > Campylobacterota_A > Desulfurellia > Desulfurellales > Hippeaceae > Hippea. The sequence continues at coordinate 1,243 of WFQR01000124.1, forward strand.
TACACAAACTACGGCAAACTACCGTTTGTAAGCGAAGAGCTTTTGAAGGGTGTTCAAAGGGATACGTTTGTAACAAACATAATTGTGGGTTTTTTGTTCACGTTCCTTTCGTCTGTTTTGGTGTTCTTAATCAATGATGAAAAAGTTTAGTCTGCTTCTGTTTTTCCTTTTTCTTTCTCTTAACTCCCTTGCGGCGAACAAGACTGTCATAGAGAAAAAACTAAAGACGCTAAGCGAGACGCTCAAGGAAAAGAAGGTTGACTACGAAAGGATAAGACAACAGTACAAGGATCTCATGGTGCAGATAAAAAACACGGATAGCAGGATTAAGGCGCTAAAAAACAAGATAGAAGTCACAAAGAGGAGCTTAAGTGCTATAAATAGCAAGATAGATGCTTTGAATAAAGAGATTGGAAAGGTTTCTGCTAAGGTATCCAACCAGAGAAGGGTTTTGCAGAATGAACTTAAGAGCTACTACGAATACTCCCTTTTGAGCATCTACTACAGTAAGGGCGTTTGGTTTAATTACATGAACGGTTATGTGACGGGTTATGTGCAAGATAGAATTAAGGGCTACATAAACCAAAAGAGCTACTTAAAGCACAGGATAAACCAACTTAACAGCTACAGGATAATGAAACAAAAGATTATTGAGGATATTCAGAAGGAACAAAGCGCCTTAAATGACCAAAAAGCTCAGCTTAAGGTGTTGGCTTTTAAGGCAAACAAGAAAAAGGATGAGTATTTGGAACAGATAAAGGAGATGGTTAAGCAACAGGAAAACTTGAAACAGCTTTTGAAAAAGATCGTTGAAGAAGAAAAGAAAAGGAAGGAGCTTTTGGCAAAGAGGAAAAGAAAGAGTAAAGAGATTTACAAGATCAATCCCAAGCTGGTTGCAAAGGAGTTTTCCGCTTTGGCTAAGAAGATACCGCCGCCTGTTAAAGGAAAGGTTGTGAGCTACTTTGGTAGAAAGTACGATCCACTCTTTAAGGTTTATACAAGGAATGACGGCATTGATATAAAAGCAATGAAGGGAAGCTGCGTTAGATCCATTGCTTACGGAAAGATCGATTTTGTGGGAAATTTGCCAGGTTACGGTGGAGTTGTTATAATTAACCACTTGAACGGTTATTATACCGTTTATGGAGGCATAAAAAGCCTTTATGGGGTTGGGAAGGTTGTGAAGGCATTTCAGTGTATTGGAAGGTTGCAATCCGATAAACTGCACTTTGAGATAAGGCGTCATGCAACGCCTTTGAATCCGTTAAACTTTTTGGATAGGAGGTTGTTGAAATGAGAAGGGTTTTAGCCCTCATTTTTGTGTTTGTCTTTTTGAGCTACGCATCTTTTGCCGAAACCCCCAAGTATGAGAAGCTAAAGATCTTTGCAAAGGTTATGGAGATAATCGAGCACGACTACGTTGATAATGTTAGTGATGTGGATTTAATTAACAATGCCATCAAGGGAATGGTTAGCTCTTTAGACCCCCATTCGTCCTATATGACAAAGGATGAGTACAAAGAACTGAAGATTATGACAACGGGTAAATTCGGTGGCTTGGGTATGGTTGTTACCATGAAAGATGGCATGCTCACCGTTGTTTCTCCCATTGAGGATACACCAGCATACAAAGCGGGTATCAAGGCTGGCGACATAATCATAAAGATCAATGGTGAAAGCACCATTGGTATGACACTCGATCAGGCGGTTAAAAAGCTCAGGGGAAAACCGGGGACAAAGGTTAAACTGACCATTTTGAGAGAGGGTGCTACGAAGCCCATAGAACTTGTCATTACACGCGCAATAATCCATGTTAAGAGTGTTAAGTACAAAAGATTCGGAGACATTGGGTATGTCAAGATAACACAGTTCCAAGATGGCACTACAAAGGAGCTTAAAAAGGCCCTTGATAAATTAGGTAAAATCGATGGCTTGGTTTTGGATTTAAGAAACGATCCGGGTGGTCTATTGAAAGAGGCTGTGGGTGTATGCGATCTGTTTATCAAAAAGGGTGTTATCGTTTCGATCAGGGGAAGGAACAAGAACGATGTGCAGTATTTCTATGCCCATAATGACGGTGATGAACCCACCTATCCAATGGTTGTTCTGATAAATGCGGGAACGGCATCCGCAGCGGAAATTGTCTCAGGCTGTTTGAAAGATCACAAAAGGGCGATAGTGATGGGTGTCAGGAGTTTTGGTAAGGGATCGGTTCAGTCCATAATTCCGTTAGGCGATGGTTCTGCGTTGAGGCTTACAA
>WFQR01000125.1 GCA_015486955.1 Hippea sp.
AGGTTCTTACCGGACAAGGCTATAGACTTAGTGGATGAGGCAGCGGCAAGCTTAAAGACACAGCTTGAAAGTGAAATAGAGCCGATAGATAACCTAAACAGAAAAATAGCACAGCTTGAGATAGAAAGACAGGCGTTAAAGAAAGAAAATGACGAGGATTCTAAAAAGAGGCTTGAGGACATTGAAAAAGAGCTTGCCCAGTTAAAAGAGGAACTCAACGAGCTCAGAGCAAGGTGGCAATACGAGAAAAACCTCATATCAGAGATACACTCGATAAAAGAGAAAATCGACAAAATCAAGACAGAAATCGAGATCGCAGAAAGGAACGGTGACTTCGAAAGGGCAAGTGTCTTAAAATACGGAGAGTTGCCAAAGCTTCAGAAGGAGCTCGAAGAAAAGAACAAAGAGCTCAATTCCATTGAAAACAGATTACTGAAAGAGGAAGTAACAGAGGAAGAGATAGCAACAATTGTGTCCAAGTGGACCGGCATACCCGTATCCAAGATGTTAGAAAGCGAGAAAGAAAAACTCTTGAAGATGGAAGAGAAACTAAAGGAGAGGGTCGTCGGTCAGGATCATGCCGTTAAAGCCGTAACGGATGCTATTCTTAGATCAAGGGCTGGACTTGCCGATAAAAACAGGCCCATTGCATCGTTTATGTTCTTAGGTCCAACGGGTGTGGGAAAAACGGAGCTTTCAAAGGCTCTGGCGGAGTATCTGTTTGACGATGAAAGGGCCATTATCAGAATTGACATGAGCGAATACATGGAGAAGCACTCCGTTGCAAGGCTAATAGGTGCACCGCCTGGATACGTGGGTTATGAAGAGGGCGGTCAGCTAACTGAGGCCGTAAGGAGAAAACCGTATTCTGTAATCCTGCTTGACGAGATAGAAAAGGCACACCCTGAAGTGTTCAATATCTTATTGCAGGTGCTTGACGATGGACGCCTGACGGACTCAAAGGGCGTTACGGTAGACTTTAGAAACACCGTTATAATCATGACATCCAACATCGGAAGCGAGTATCTAACGCGCATAAAGGGTGAACCAGGAACAGAGGAGTACAAGATCGAATTTGAAAAGGCTGTAGCAGAGGTCAATGCCGAACTCAAAAGGCGATTTAAACCTGAGTTCTTAAACAGGATTGACGAAATAATCGTGTTCAATCCATTGGGTAGGAATGAGATCAAACAGATTGTAAGGTTGCTGCTTAAGAAAACCTATGAGAAGGTCAAAGAGGCTGGCTACGAGCTTGAGGTTACGGATAGGTTAGTTGAAAGGATTGCATCCGAGGGTTTCGATCCGGTGTTCGGTGCAAGACCGTTGAGGAGATACATACAGAACAGGCTTGAAAACAAACTCGCAAGGGCAATATTAGAAGGCAAGTTTGTCAAAGGTGATAAGATCATCGCAGATATTGAAAATAATGAGATCGTCTTTAGGAAAGGATAAAGATCGGGGGGCTTTAAAGCCCCTCTTTTTATTTACGCAATCGCTTTCGATGGATTAACCACAAGAACAACCTCAAACGTATTGTTATCAACGTTTTTGGCAAGTATCCAACCGTTTTTCCTACACAAAAAATCCACAATGGAAAGACCTATACCTGAACCCTTTGAAACGGTCTTAACATCGTTTGCCACCACTAACTTCACACCTTTTCCGTATTGCTCCAAAGAAACGGAAATCCAGCTTAAGGAATACTTGAAGGCATTTGTTAAAATTTCAGACAGAACAATCCTCAAATCGGTTGCATTGACGTTCATAAAGTATTTATCGAGTGACGCATCCACTCTGACCATCTTATCAGAAGCAGCATGGCTCTTCAAAATCTCTCTAAATTCTTCTACAACATCAACATACGATAACTTCACTTTATCTGTTGTTATACTCTTTATTGTAGAAGAAATCACTTTAAAATCCTTTTCCATCTCCGAGAGGGCAAATGACAATCTGTTTTTGGTCTCATCATCCATTTCTGCAAGCTCCAGATTTACCCTCTGTGCCGCTAAAAAATTACCCAATTTATGTGATATGGCAACGAGAATGAACCTTAGGAACTGACCCGTGCACCTTTGCCTTCTAAATAAACGCTTTAGGCCCGCATAAACCACAAACAAGATCAAAGCGGTTAAAAGAAATTCCCACAAAAAAAGAAGCAAAGAGAACTTAAGGAGTTCATTTCTAATTCTATTCACATTCACAAACACATACTTATTGCCCAAAACACCGTAAAATCTGTAATTCTTATCTTTAACCGTACTCTTTGTAACCTTTATATGCGAAGGCAGTTTTTCCAAATAGCCTTTACTGTAAAAATCGAGGTAGAGATCAACATTTCGCTTAAAATAATTAACAAGCCTGCTTTTGACATAAAACATCAATAGGACATTAACACCCAAAAACCACAATGTAACACCCGCTACTATAACCAAAACGATTTTATCTTCGCGGAACAGTCTTATTCTAAAAACATGTACCCCCTGCCCTTTAGGTTTTTAATGAGATCGCTGCCCAGGGCACTTCTCAATCTCTTTATATACGCCCTAACAGAGTTTTCATCCGTCTCCGAGTATGGCCAAACGTAGCTTAAGATTTTATCGGTGGAAACAACCTTTCCCCTGTTTCTGACCAAAAGTTCAAGCAATTGCCAGTCTTTATTCGTTAAATCCACCGCTACACCGTTCTTTTTAACCGTCTTTTTCTCAAGGTCAATCTCAACATCTCCCACCGTTACAATCTCTTTACCATAATACCTTTTGCATACGGACCTTATCCTCAACACAAGCTCACGCGGGTTGAACGGTTTTGTAATATAGTCATCTGCACCCAATTTAAAACAGACCTCTTTATCCTCTATCTCACCCTTTGCAGTCAAAACAATAACAGGCAAATCATACTTTTTCTTTATCTTCTCCAAAATCTTTTCTCCGGCTTCAAACTTTAAGATCAAGTCCAAAATAACAATATCAAATGCTTCACTGTTTAAAATCAAAAGCACTTCCCTATCATCCTCAATCCACGTGCACGAAAACCCTTCCCTTTCTAAATATCGTTTTAAGGCTTCGCCCAAATGTGCATCATCCTCTATAAGCAAAACCTTCATAGCATATAAAGACTAATAAAATAAGATTGATATATCAAGCTACAAATTCGCAAAACGTTGAAAAAATGGTTTTCTTTTGGTATATTCAGCTAACTAAAAATGCAGGAGGAAGAAAGGTGCAAGTAACGGTAGAAAACGCCAAACCTTCGAGAAAGAAAATTCAAATAGAGGTTGAACCGGAAAGAATAAAGAAAAAGAAGGATGAGATCGTCAAGGAAATAAGAAAAACGGCACGGATTAAGGGTTTTAGAAAAGGAAAGGTGCCAAAGGAGATCATTTTAAAGACCTACAAAGAAGACATAGAAAACGACCTTAAAAGGGAACTGATGCTTGAGGCGTATGAATTTGCTGTGCAGGATAACAAGATAGAAACGGTATCAGATCCTGTATTTACTAATGTAGAGTTCGATGAGGAAAAAGGGCTGTCATTTGTTGCAACGGTCGATGTCAAACCAGAATTCGAACTCAAAGAGTACAAAGGCATAGAGATCAAGGCAAAGCCAATAGAAATAACAGAGGAAGACGTCAATAAGGTATTAGAGCAGTTAAGGGACGCATTTGCCACATTAGAAGAAAAAGAGGGGGATACGCTTGAAAAGGGCGATATTGCAGTAATAGACATAAAAACATTTACCAAAGCAACGCACTATCCCATTAAGGAGTTCGGTGGTGAAAACCTGCACGTTGAGTTAGGTAAAAAACAGTTGATTGAGGAAATAGAAAACAACTTGGAAGGTATGAAAAAAGGCGAAACAAAAAGCATTGAGGCGTCGTTTGATAAAAACTACCCATTAAGGGCCTTAAAAGGCAGAGAGGTGGTATTCGAAGTAACACTGAAATCAATCAAACAGAAAAAATTGCCCGAAATCAACGACGAATTTGCACAAAAGATAAACAAAGAGTTCAAAACCGTTGACGATCTACTAAAGGATATTAGAGAAAGACTTAAGAAAAACAAAGAAATCGAGGAAAAAGAAAGACAAAAAGACGAGCTTTTAGAAAAATTAATGGCTCAATACGACTTTGAACTTCCCCAGAGCTTGGTTAACCAGGAAACAAACCAAATGATTATGGATTATGTCAAAAACATGTACTACATGGGTGTGGACGTCAGTTCGGATGAGTTCAAACCACAAGTCTTGAGGGAAAAATTTGAGCCAGAAGCGATTAAAAGGGTGAAAGCAACGTTTATACTCCTTGAAATTGCAAAGAAAGAAGGGATTGATGTGTCCTCTGAAGAAATAAACGAGGTGATCCAGCAACATGCCAATGCACAAAGGAAAACGTTTGAGGAGCTTTACAAAGAGTATCAGCAGAACAACGTTTTACCGTTGATACAGATGGAAATTTTAGGCGATAAAGCCCTTGACTTTCTATATGAGAATGCAAAAATAATAGAAGAGGATAAAGATAGAAAAGAAGAAACAAAAACTGAGACAAAGGAAGAGCAAGAATGAACCTAATACCCATTGTAATTGAGAAAACGCCACAGGGTGAACGGGCTTACGACATATACTCACGACTTTTAAAGGACAGAATTATCATGTTGAACGGTGAAATAACCGATGATGTGGCAAGCGTAGTTGTAAGCCAACTACTATTTTTGGAAAGCGAAGATCCAGAAAAGGACATATTCTTATACATAAATTCCCCTGGCGGTGTGGTTACTGCGGGGCTTGCAATCTACGATACCATGCAGTATATCAAGTGCGACGTGACAACAATCTGTATCGGCTCAGCAGCATCTATGGGCGCTCTACTTTTGGCAAGTGGAACTAAGGGCAAAAGGTATTCCCTACCCCATTCAAGGATCATGATCCATCAGCCCATAGGTGGGATAACAGGCCAAGCTACGGAAATCGAGATACACGCAAAGGAGATTTTGAGATTAAAGAAACTACTCAACGAAATACTCGCAAAACACACTGGAAAACGGCTAAAGACCATTGAAAAGGACACAGAACGGGATTACTTTATGAGTGCAAAGGAAGCGTTGGATTACGGGATTATTGATAAAATAATTTATTCAAGAGAAGAAGAGGAGAAATTGCATGAAAACAATGGACGGAAGTGACAGACCTCAAGGTACACTGAGGTGCTCCTTCTGTGGAAGAACACAGGATGAGGTTAGAAAACTCATAGCAGGGCCAGGTGTATACATCTGCGACGAGTGTGTGGCTCTGTGCGAAGACATATTGGCTGAAGATGAGGAATTAAACAGAAAAAAGGATGAAAAACTCGTTCCTTTAACACCTGAAGAAATAAAGAAAAAATTGGACGAATATATAGTTGCCCAAGATGATGCGAAAAAGATTTTATCTGTTGCGGCTTACAATCACTATAAACGAATAAATGCCGTAAATTCTTCACGTAGAAAAAAGGACGATGTGGAGTTAGAAAAGAGCAACATCCTGCTCATAGGACCAACAGGAACAGGAAAGACACTGATTGCAAAGACACTGGCCAAGATCCTGGACGTACCGTTTGCAATTGCCGATGCCACAAGCTTAACAGAGGCGGGATACGTTGGCGAAGATGTAGAGAACATACTTGTGAGACTTCTACAAGCCGCAGATTACAATGTAGCATTGGCCCAGAAAGGCATTGTTTACATAGACGAGATAGACAAGATCTCAAGAAAGAGCGAAAACCCATCTATAACAAGGGATGTATCCGGAGAAGGTGTTCAACAGGCGCTGTTGAAGATAATTGAGGGTAGCGTAGTAAATGTGCCACCCTACGGCGGCAGGAAACACCCGCAACAGGAATTCATACAGGTGGATACAACAAACATACTGTTTATCTGTGGCGGCGCTTTTGAGGGTTTGGAAAAAATCATAGCAAGAAGGATAAATCAGAAGAGTATAGGCTTCACAAACCCCATAGAGATAGACAAAACGGAAAAGTACAACTTACTCAAACAGGTAACGCCTGAGGATTTAATGAAATACGGCTTAATACCGGAACTAATAGGAAGGTTGCACGTCGTAGCAACGCTGCAAGAGCTGTCTGAAGACGAGCTTGTAAGGATACTAACCGAGCCGAAGAACGCTTTGGTGAAACAGTACCAAAAGATGCTCAAGCTGGACAATGTCGAGCTCAAGATAACGGATGGCGCTTTAAGGGCTATAGCCAAAAAAGCCATTGAAAGGAAGGTCGGCGCAAGGGGATTACGCAGCATAATGGAGCAAATCATGGTGGATTTGATGTACAAGATACCATCCATGAAGGGCGTAACGGAGTGCGTAATCAACGAAGATGTTGTAAACGAAGGAAAACCTCCAATCCTTGTCAAGAACAAGAAGAGTGCATAAATGGAATTCAAAGGCACAACCATAATCTGCGTAAAAAAGGATAACGTCGTCGCATTGGGCGGCGATGGTCAGGTTACATTGGGTAATACCGTTGTAAAATCCAAAGCAAAGAAGATAAGAAAACTTTATAATGATAAAGTTATTGTCGGATTTGCCGGTGCAACAGCCGATGCTTTTACGCTGTTTGAGAAGTTAGAGGATAAACTCAATGAGTATGCGGGCAACTTGACGCGTGCTGCTGTTGAGTTGGCAAAGGAGTGGCGCACAGATAAGATTTTAAGAAGACTCGAAGCGCTTTTAATAGCAGCGGATAAGGATACTATGTACTTAATTAGTGGTAATGGTGATGTTTTAACTCCAGATGAAAACATCTGTGCTATAGGATCTGGTGGAAACTACGCCTATGCAGCAGCAAAGGCACTTTTAAAATACAGCAACTTGGACGCCAAAGGAATTGTGGAAGAATCCCTAAAAATAGCCTCGTCCATTTGCATATACACAAACGACAACATCGTCATAGAAACATTAGGAGAATGAGATGGAAGATAAGTTGACACCCAAAAAGATCGTAGAGCTGTTAGACAAATACATTGTGGGACAAAATGAGGCAAAAAAGGCTATTGCTATAGCACTGAGAACGCGATACAGAAGACACAAGGTTCAGGGCGACATAAAAGAAGAGATAATGCCCAAAAATATACTCATGATCGGTCCTACAGGCGTTGGAAAAACGGAAATCGCACGAAGAATTGCAAAAATTACAAACGCACCGTTTGTCAAAGTTGAGGCAAGCAAATTCACAGAGGTTGGATACGTCGGAAGGGACGTTGAGTCCATAATAAGGGATCTGGCTCGCATAAGCTACGAGATGGTCAAGCAGGAAGAACTCAAAAAGGTTGAAGACAAGGCAAAAAAAGAAGCAGAAGAGAGAGTTTTAGATATACTTGTACCGCCTATAAAGAAGCGATCCATCTACGACACGGAAGAGGAAGAGAGAATCCAAAGAACGCGGGAAAAATTTAGGGAAAAATTAAAGAACGGTGAATTGGATAACAAGGTAATAGAAATAACTATTAATCCGCAGAGAAACGATCAATTCATGCCATTTATAGAGGTGGCCGCAGCACCTATTGATGAGTTGGATTCAAGCTTAAGGGACATGCTTGACAACATACTACCGGGCAGAAAAAAGACGAGAAAGGTGACCGTAAAAGAGGCTTTGAGAATTTTCCAAGAGGAGGAAGCTCAAAAGCTCATAGATAAAGACAAAGTGAAGGAAAAGGCCATTGAAAAGGCATCAAACGACGGTATTGTGTTTATAGACGAAATAGACAAGATTGTAACAAAATCGGGCTCATCACACGGGCCTGATGTATCGCGTGAAGGTGTTCAGAGGGATCTTTTGCCCATCGTTGAGGGCTCAACGGTAAATACACGCTACGGCTCAATAAAAACCGACCATATATTGTTCATTGCCGCGGGAGCATTCCATCAAGTCAAACCCAGCGATATGATACCCGAACTGCAGGGCAGATTTCCCATAAGGGTCGAACTAAAACCACTTACAAAAAAGGACTTTATCAGGATACTGAAAGAGCCGAAGAACGCTTTGATCAAGCAGTACAAGGCCTTACTTGAAACAGAGGGAATAAATTTAGAATTCACCGACGATGCCATCGAAAAGATAGCAGAAATAGCAGAAAAGATTAACAAGGAAACGGA
>WFQR01000126.1 GCA_015486955.1 Hippea sp.
GTGGTAATGTTTTTGGACTTATGCCGCATCCGGAAAGATCCGTTGGGGATTTGGGTAAGGATGGAGAACTGATCTTTTCTAACCTAATTGGGGGATAATTATGTTTGAGAGGAGCAAGCAGCTGTTTGAAGAGGCAAAGAGGTATATTGCCGGCGGTGTGAATAGTCCTGTTAGGGCGTTTAAGAATGTGGGTACACACCCTTTATTTATAAAGAAAGCCAAAGGCTCCGAGATTTACGATGAAGATGGCAATGAGTTCATCGACTATGTGAACAGCTGGGGGCCTGCTATCGTAGGGCATGCTGATGATTCTGTGATTGACAAGGTAGAAGAGGTTTTGGAGAACGGTTTCAGCTTTGGAGCACCTACGATACTTGAAACAGAGATTGCAAAACGCATAGTCGAGGCGTTTGATAGCATAGAGGTTGTGAGGTTTGTGAGTTCTGGAACCGAAGCTGCAATGAGTGCCATAAGGTTAGCTCGCGGTGTTACGGGCAGGGACAATATTTTGAAGTTTATCGGTTGTTATCATGGTCATTCCGATAGCCTGCTTGTGGGTGCAGGGTCGGGCTTGAGTACGTTTGGCGTTCCTTCAAGTAAAGGTGTTCCTGTGGATTTTGCAAAGCACACAATTCTGGTTGAGTATAACGATTTAGATGGTGTTGAGGATGCATTTAAAAAGTATGGGGATACAATAGCAGCGATAATTGTTGAGCCTGTAGCTGGCAATATGGGTGTTATAAGACCTAAAGATGGATTTTTGCAGGGTTTAAGGGAGATTTGCGATAAATACGGTGCTCTTTTGATATTTGACGAGGTTATGACGGGCTTTAGGCTCATATATGGCGGTGCTCAGCACGTATTTAACGTTACACCGGATATAACGATTTTGGGAAAGGTCATAGGAGGTGGTTTTCCTGCGGCATGCTTTGGTGCTAAGAGGGAAATAATGGACTTTTTAGCTCCGGAGGGCGATGTATATCAGGCTGGCACTTTGAGCGGTAATCCCGTAGCAATGGCGTGCGGCATAGCAACACTGGATATTCTAAAGAGGAAAAAACCTTACCAGGATTTGGATAAAAATACCCAAAAGATCATTTCGCGTGTTGTGGGTCTTGCTAACAAATACGGCATCCCAGTAAGCGGAGAGGCTATTGGATCGATGTTTTCTGTGTTTTTTAGAGAGGAAAAGCCTACAAACTATAGAGAAGTCAACGAGTGCGATTTGAGGCTATTTAACAACTACTTTTTAGGTATGCTTGAAAGAGGGATTTATTTGCCACCGTCACAGTTTGAATCGAATTTTATTACAATTAAGCATACACTTGAGGATATTGAAAACACACTTGTTGCCGTAGAAGAGGTGTTTAAGGATATATCAAGCGGTAAGTTTTATGTATGAACCGTGACGAAAGAAGGAAAAAGATCAAGTTTTATAGGGAGCTGTATGATGCAACGACGATTGGTTTTAGTGTGGTATTTTCCATTTTAATTGGCGGTGCATTGGGTTGGTGGTTGGATAGGAAATTTGTTTCATCCCACCACTGGCTTTTTTTTCTTTTTCTTTTCTTCGGTATTGTAGCGGCGTTTAGGAATATGTTTTATGGAATCAAAAAGGAAGGGCAAGATAAAGATAAAGACAAAAAGACTTGAAATTATCTTCTTAATAGTATATTTTTTAGCAACTTTGTTGTGTTTTCTGCTTTTTAAAAGTACAAGTTGTGTTGTAGGCAGCCTGTTTGGTTTTATGGTGTCTTTGGGAGATTGGTATCTTTTAAAATTTATGGCTAAAAAATGGGTTAAAAAAGGTAGATATTCGCTTGTGGATTATATAATTAGGCTAACAATCGTGGGCGTTAGCGTTTATTTTCTTTTAAGTTTGGGTGTAAATAGCTTGGGTATTTTGCTTGGCGTGTCGATAATACCGATTTCTTTGATGATTATGGCAATAGCAAATCTTTTTAACGCAAGAAAAATTGTGGTGTGAGGTGGAAACATGGAAGCTCCAACCTTTCTTGATTTTATAATTAAAGCAACGGGTTTACCGGGATATTTGGTTTTTACGTGGTTTATAATGTTGGTTATACTTGTTTTGGCTTTGATCGTTAGAGCATCGCTCAAGCTGGTTCCAGAGGGCATCCAAAACATCGCCGAATCGGTGATTTACGGTATTTATACATTTGTTGAGGATATTTTGGGCAAGGAAGAGACGCCAAAGCACTTTCCACTGATTATAACACTTGCCATTTTTATATTTTTCTGTAACATCACAGAGCTTATACCGTACTTTACGCCACCCACGAGCAATCTCAATACAACGCTTTCAATGGCAATTCTGGTTTTCATCTATTATCAGTATTTGGGCATAAAAAAGCACGGTGTAAAGTACATTAAGCATTTTATGGGGCCTGTTTGGTGGCTTACGCCGTTGATGATACCTGTTGAGTTGATTGGTCATTTTGCAAGGATCATATCGTTGTCCGTCAGGTTGTTCGGAAACATATTTGGCGACGACCTGCTTTTGGCTATTATCTTTTTCCTTGCGCCGTGGCTTGTGCCTCTACCCATAATGGGTTTGGTTCTCTTTGCAGCTACGCTGCAGGCGTTTATATTCTTCTTGCTTACGACACTGTACATTGCGGATGCGGTAAGTGAGCCCCATGCTTAAAAAAGTTTGTAATGTTATTTTGATTTTTTGTGAGGAGGTGGAGTTATGAAGGGTAAGGTTCTATTGTTAACGCTACTTGCTATGGTTGTTGCACTACCGGCTTTGGCAGCTGGAGACGCTAACACGGCATCCCAGGCGGCTAACCTTGTTTTGAAGAAGTACTACATGTTTGTTGCCATGGGTGGTGCCATTGGATTGGGTCTTGCAGCAGGTGGCGGTGGTATAGGTCAGGGACATGCTGTAAACGGTACAGTTTTGGGCACCGCAAGGAATCCAGCGCTTTCTGGTAAATTACTTACAACGATGATGATCGGTCTTGCAATGATTGAATCCCTCGTTATCTATATGCTCGTTATCGTCTTGATCATCTTCTACACAAACCCATTCCACATCTAAAACAAAAGAGGGGCTTTCAAGCCCCTTCATTTTCTTCACAATAGTTACATTTGCTATTCGCGCAGCACCATTTGTCTTTTTTCTTTACAAAAAGTGTATAGCCACATATGGGGCAAACCTGATTTTTTATCTCGCCTCGTATTGTGAACTTGCAGTCTGGGTAATTTGAGCATCCGTAGAATTTGCCATTTTTTGAGCTTCTCTCAACCAATTCGCCGCCACACAGGGGACATTTTAAACCCGTTGGATATGGCTTTGTGTTTTTGCACTTTGGATAGTTGGAGCACGCCAAGAACCTTGTCCCTTTTTTTGAGTATTTAACAACCATCGGTGCGCCGCATTTGTCGCACTTAATATCTGTGATCTCTTCTTCCAGCGGCTTTGTATATTTGCACTTTGGATAGTTGGAGCACGCCAAGAACTTTCCGTATTTGCCGTGTCTTATTACAAGCGGTGCACCACATATAGGACACTTTTCATCCGTCGGTTCATCTTCTGGTTTTAGTCTTTCCATGTTTTCATAGGCATTGTCCAAAAGCTTTTTGAATTTATCATAAAACCTCTTTAGGAGTTCGACCTTATCCAGTTTTCTATTTGCGACCTTATCCAGTCCCTCTTCCATTTGTGCTGTGAATTTAACGTTTATGATATCTGAAAAGAACTTATCCAACATTTTGCTTGTAACTATACCTATCTCCTGTGGATAGAACTTCTTGTCCTTTAGGATCACATAACCGCGTTTGAGAAGTGTGTCGATTATTGTTGCATACGTTGAGGGTCTGCCAATGCCGTGTTTCTCTAATTCTTTGATCAGGCTTGCCTCTGTGTATCTTGGTGGCGGTTCTGTAAAGTGCTGCTTGCCTTTGACATCTGTGAGTTTTACAGCTTGGTTTTTCTTAAAATCCGGTGCCTTTTTCTCTTGCGTGTTAGAGAATGTCCAGATCCTTAGGAAACCATCAAAAACCAGTTCCTTGAAGTTTGCTTTTGCTTCAAATCTGTTTGATCCGAAAGTTATAGATGTATTTTTAAACTCGGCTGGTTTCATCTGTGAAGCCATGAACCTGCGCCAAATTAAGTCGTATAGCTTGAATTCATCTTCGTTAAGGTAAGGTTTTACCATTTCTGGCAGAAGGGATGGGTCTGTGGGCCTTATTGCTTCGTGTGCCTCTTGAGCCAACTTTGATTTTGTTTTGTATATATTCGGTTTTTCCGGTATGTAATCGTTACCCAGAAGCTCCTTTAGTGTTTTTCTTGCCTTTTGAATGGCCTCTTCAGCAATATTAAACGAATCTGTTCTCATATAGGTGATAAGTCCGACCCTGTCTTTTCCTATATCAACACCTTCATAAAGCGTTTGTGCAATACGCATTGTCTTTTGGGCTGAAAATCCAAGTAGATTTGACGCTGCCATCTGCATTGTGCTTGTTATAAACGGTGGTTCAGGTTTTCTTTTTGTTTTGGTTTTTTTAATAGATATTACCGTAAATTGTTCTTTCTTTATCTCCTCAATGATTTTGTCTGCCTCGTCCTTTGAATTTATCTCTAATTTCTCCAATTGCCTGCCGTCTATTTTTTCCAGTGTTGCCTCAATCTTATCTTCAAACAACAGGTGTATTGTCCAGTATTCTTGGGGTTTAAAGCTCTTTATTTCTTCTTCTCTGTCCACTATGAGTTTTAATGCGACGGATTGAACCCTTCCGGCGGACAGCCCCCTTTGGATTTTCTTTGCAAGCAAAGGCGACAACTTGTATCCCACAATCCTGTCCAGTATCCTTCGGGCCTCTTGAGAGTTCACCATATCCATGTTTATCTGTCGCGGTGATTTTAAGGCTTCAAGGATTGCCTTTTTTGTTATTTCATGGAAGGCTATGCGTTTTACCTTTTCTGGATCTACCTTTGTTGCCTGTGTTATGTGCCAACCTATGGCTTCGCCCTCTCTATCCTCATCCGTTGCTATGTAGACCGTGTCGGATTGTTGAACGAGTTTTTTTAGGTTGTCAACGACAGGTTTCTTCTCTTTGGGGACTACGTATTTCGGCTTAAAGTCCTTCTCTATATCCACACCAAACGAGTTCTTTGGTAAATCCCTAATGTGTCCGTATGATGCAACAACATCGTATTTTTTACCCAAGAATTTGCCAATCGTTTTTGCTTTTGCTGGCGATTCCACAACGACCAAATCCATATCCTTCTCTCCTTGAGGTTTTAGATTTTTTGATAACCAATCGCTGTTCTTTTTATTAAGCCTTTGAGTTCTAAGTCAAACAGTATTTCACTTAGTTCTTCTATATTTAGCCCGGTAGAACTCGATAGCTCATCTTCGTTCATTTCTCCTTCGAGCGAATTCAGAACAAGTTTTTCCTTTTCTGTTAATTCCGTGTTTTCTTCCTTGAGTCTGTCTAAATCTGCCTTCAACTCCAAATAGAAATGCGATAAAATCGAATTTATATCCAAAACGGGGATGGCCCCTTCACTTATGAGTTTGTTTGTTCCCCTACTTCTTTTTGAGAATATTTCTCCAGGAACGGCAAATACGGGCTTTCCCTGTTCGGCAGTTAGTCTTGCCGTGATCAGTGATCCACTTTTTATATCCGCTTCAACAACAATTGTGCCTTTTGACAGCCCCGCAATGATCCTGTTTCTTGCTGGGAAGTTGTATCTATTGGGTGGTGTTGAAATGGGAAATTCGCTGATTATACAGCCATTTTCTTCAATTCTTTTGAAGAGGTTTTTGTTTTTCTGTGGATATACCACATCTATTCCACAGCCCAAAACGGCGACAGTATATCCACCCTTGTTCAATGTCCAGGCATGTGCCATTGCGTCAATTCCCAAAGCCAAACCACTAATTATTGAAAAACCCGCATCCACTAAGTTTTCCGTTAAGTACTTAACAACCTTTTCTCCGTATCCAGAGGGATACCGTGTGCCAACAATGGCAATGGGTAGCTCCATCTCTTTGAGCTTTCCTTTGATATAAAGCGTTACAGGAGGGTAGGGGATTTGTCTTAAGCTGTCGGGGTACTTGTCATCGAAGAAGTTTATCACCTCGATGTCGTTTTTTTCTATGTAGTCAAGTTCTTTTAAAATGTTCCTCTTTTTTATTTTGTCCTTGTATCGATCGTAGGTTTCTTCTAAGCTTTTAAAGTCGTTTAAGTCTTTTATTGACAAACCCGAAAGTAGTATGGCAAGTTCATTTGTATGCAATGAGCAACCTCACAAGGTCTGAGTAGTAGAGATGCTCTTCAAAGTCTCTAAAGCCAAATTTTTTCAGCTTGTTTTTTAAATCTATTTTTATGAACTCGCTTGCCAGAGGGCATTCGCCATACTTAAATATAGCTCTAATTAGCGGATTTTTCTTATCTAAGTCGAACTCGTTGTAATCCAGTATGCAAAAACGACCGTTGGAGTTCAGTGAGTTAAAGGCATTTGATATTATCATGTCTCTCTCTTTGTCGATAAACCCGTGCAAAACAAATGATATGAATACAACGTCAAATAGATCTATGAAGGGATTGGGTTTTCTGATGTCGTGGTAGAATATGTGTGTATTGATGCTTTTGCACCGCTTTTTTGCCTGTTTTATCATGTATTTGCTTGTATCGAAGCCGACAATTAGCCCTTGGGTGTAGTTTCTCATGATGCACAAATTTTTACCCGTGCCACAGCCGAAGTCCAAAACGGTGTCTGATATGCCTAAGTTGATCTTGCTTATTGCGTCTTTTATGAACCTGTTGTACGTGAAGCCACTCAAAAGGAGCGTCAATTCGTCATAAAATAGGGCTTCAAGGCCGTCGATTTCCACCTTTGAGATCTTTTTATCCACTTTTAAACTCCAAGAGCATTGTTTCAGACGTTACTTTATTTATTTGATGAACTTTTTTCAAGCTGAAAGTTTTTGACATAACGAAAATTAGGAATAACATTTTTAAAAAAATCAAAGGAGGTGCCCCCATGAAACACTACAAGACCTACATTGGTGGAGAATGGGTAGAAACGGGTCAGACTATCAATGTTATCGATAAGTACACAGGTGAGACCATCGGTGTTGTTCCAAGGGCAGGTGAAAAGGATGTGGATAAGGCCATCGCTGCGGCACAGGAAGCCTTTAAAAAAATGAAAAGTATGCCAGCATACAAGAGATCTGAAATCTTAGAAAAGGCTGCAAATCTAATTAGAGAAAGATCGGAAGAGATAGCAACAATGATCTGCAGAGAAGC
The DNA here is from genome assembly GCA_015486955.1 of Hippea sp. Classification (GTDB taxonomy): domain Bacteria; phylum Campylobacterota_A; class Desulfurellia; order Desulfurellales; family Hippeaceae; genus Hippea. The sequence continues at coordinate 7,285 of WFQR01000126.1, forward strand.
GGGAAAGGCATGGAAATATTCCATTGGTGAGGTAAACAGGGGATATGAAACGTTCAAATTCGCATCGGAGGAGGCAAAGCGGATACACGGTGAAACCGTGCCCATGGATGCAAGCATGGGTGGTGTTGGTAGGGTTGGATATTATATCAGGGTGCCAATGGGTGTAATAGGAGCCATAACACCGTTTAATTTCCCGTTGAACTTGGTGGCTCATAAGGTTGCGCCTGCCATTGCAAGTGGTAATACGGTTGTGTTAAAGCCAGCATCAACAACGCCCATAACAGCATTGATTTTGGCTGAAATCTTAGAGGAAGCAGGACTGCCTAAGGGTGCCTTCAACGTTGTAATTGGCCCTGGTGGAGAAGTTGGAGAGGCAATTGTTAAAGACTACAGAGTAAGAAAGATCACATTCACAGGCTCTGCTAAAGTAGGCGATAGAATAACACGGCTTGCAGGTATCAAAAGGGTTACACTCGAGCTTGGAAACAACTCTGCAACAATAATTGAGAAGGATGCAGATATTGACAAGGCTATACCAAGGTGCGTGGACAGTGCCTTTGCAAACTCAGGTCAGGTGTGTATATCACTCCAAAGGATTTATGTACACAAGGACATTGCAGATGAGTTCACAGAGAAGTTTGCCAAAGCCACAGAGAAATTAAAGGTTGGAAATCCCGTTGAGAAGGATACGGATTTGGGTCCTATGATAGATGAGAATGAGGCGAAGAGGGCTGAGGAGTGGATTAAAGAGGCTATAAATCAGGGTGCTCAGCTTGTCACAGGTGGAACGAGGGAAGGTAGGGTATTGAAACCCACTGTTTTGAGGAATACAACGAAAGACATGCGTGTTATGTGCATGGAGGTCTTTGCACCCATTGTATCCATTGTTGAATACAACACATTTGAAGAGGCTATACAGCACGTTAATGATTCAGACTACGGTCTGCAGGCGGGCATTTACACAAATGACATAAGAAAGATTCAATACGCTATAGATAACCTCGATGTTGGTGGTGTGATGATAAACGACACATCCATATTCAGGGTTGATCACATGCCTTACGGTGGCAATAAGATGAGTGGCATTGGCAGAGAGGGTGTGAGGTTTGCAATAGAGGAGATGACGAATATTAAGATGGTGATGATAAATTTGAATTAAAAAAGATCTTTTTTTAGTCGGGGGTTTTCCCCGGCACTTTTTCTTTTCTCCGCTACTCATATTCTCTAACCATACTTAAATAAAGGGTCTGGAAATTAATATCATTTAATTTTTTTCCTTGACATCCGATATGTAAATTGAGTAAAGTGGGTGAAAGTGGGTGAAAGTGGATGTTTAGGGGTAGATTTGAGTACTCCCTCGACGATAAAGGGCGTGTAAAAATCCCTCCAAAGTTCAAAGAGATTTTAAGGGATAAGCATCAGAGCACCCTTGTCCTGACGGTTTTTGACGACTGTATCTATGCTTATCCCTACGATGTGTGGGAAGAGCTTGAGAAAAAGGCTGTGAATTTGCCTTTAACCAATAAAGCGGCAAGAAGGTTTAAGAGGATGTTTTTCTCATCGGCTCAAGACGTGAATATTGATAAGCAGGGAAGGATACTGATACCTGCTGTTTTAAGGGAAGATGCAGGTATAGACAAGGATGTTGTTGTTTTAGGTAATTTGGATCACATAGAGATTTGGTCTAAAGAGAGATGGGACAGTGAATCCAAAGCCTTAAGGGAATCTGAAGA
>WFQR01000127.1 GCA_015486955.1 Hippea sp.
AGGGGAAAAAGGGGCTTTAAAGAGGTAGAAGTATCATCAACGGGAAGAATTGTTAAAACACTCTCAGAAACACCACCAAAAAAGGGACAAAACTTAACACTAACAATAAACTCAAAATTGCAACGCTACATTTACGATCTATTCAAAAAAGAAAATCTAAAAGGCTCAGCAGTGGTTATGAAACCAGATGGGGCAATACTGGCAATGGTTGATAGCGACACCTTCGACCCAAACTACTTTGTTAATAACCTCTCAAAAGAAGAGTGGGAAAAATTAAAGAAAAAGCACCTTCTAAATCTGTTCGATATAGCAACCCAAGGAGCCTATCCACCCGGCTCAACAATCAAGCCCTTTATGGCCCTTGCGGCTTTGAAAGCAGGTATCCTAACACCAAATACAGAGCTCTTCTGCCCATACGCAATCAAGATAGGAAAGTACACGTACAGAGATTGGAAAGTGGGCGGGTTTGGAAAGATCAATCTGTACAGGGCTATAGAGAGTTCCTCCGACGTTTTCTTCTATCAGGTCGGCATGAAGTTGGGTATAGATAAAATAGATTACTACCTTTCTAAATTCGGCTTTGGTCAATCGCCTCGACTATTCACCTATTGCACCAAAGGTAATTTGCCATCCAAAGCGTGGAAGTATAGAAAGTTTCATCAGGGGTGGTACATTGGCGATACAATATCAACATCCATAGGACAGGGTTTCTTCTTAACAAGCCCATTGCAGCTTGCCTTAGCCTTCAGTGTAATTGCAAACAACGGTATAGGCTACGAGCCGTACCTTTTAAAAGGAACAAAAAAGAGGGCTTTGTACATCTTTAAGAGCAAATTTTACAGAGAAATAAAGAAAGCTTTATGGCTTGCCGTAAACGGACCGTTTGGAACAGGTCACAATGCACAAATAAAAGGGCTGGACATCTGCGGTAAAACAGGCACAAGCCAGGTCGTTAAGAGTAATCTATACAAAAAGGTGAAAAAACTTTTAAAGGAAAACAAAGTCTCCTTGCAAAAGGCTATTAAGTTTTTCCCTCATGCATGGTTTGCTTCTTTTGCTCCAATGAAAAAACCGCAAGTAATTGTGGTTGTGTTTTTATTTCACGGAGAACATAGCTCTAAAGCTGCAGCCTTTGCAAAATTAATCTACGAAGAACTACTCAAACTAAATCTACTTAATGGTTTCTCCAATCTTGAAGATCGGCAGATACATGGAAACAACCAAAAATCCAATGATACCACCTAAAACAATGATTATAAAAGGCTCTATCATGCTCGTTAAGTTCTTAACGGCATCATCAACCTCATCCTCGTAGTATTTAGAGATCTTCTGCATCATATCATCCAATGTTCCTGTTTCTTCGCCTACGGATACCATCTGGATAACCATATCTGGAAATTCGCCCACCGTTGCCATAGCAAATGACAGATTGTCACCCCTTCTCACCATCTCCTTAACTTCCATCAGCGTCTCTTCAATAATCGTGTTACCCGCCGTCTTTGCGGAGATCTCAAGCGCATCCAATATGTCAATACCACTTGCACTCAAAGAGGCAAGTATGGTGGCGAAGTTGGCTATGGAGCCTTTTCTTGCAAGCACACCAAATATGGGCAAACTCAAAAGAACCCTGTCCATGGCCTTTCTAACACCATAAACCCTTTTGTAGGAAATCCTTAGAACAATAACCAAAGCTATCAAACCAACAAGCATGTACATAAAGTAATGCTTCATAAACATACTAACGTTGATTACTATTTGCGTTGGTAAAGGCAAACTCATGCCGCTGCTTTTATACATTGTTGCAAATGTAGGTATAACAAATGTCAAAATAAGCGCTATAACACCAACGGCTACAATAGTGACGATGGTTGGATATATCAGTGCCCCTCGAATTTTACGCCTTAAAGCAAGGTGCTTTTCCATCATTTCAGAGAGCCTCTTCAAAACGCCGTCCAAATTACCCGTTTGCTCACCTGCATGAACCATGTTCACATACATGGGAGGGAAAACATCTTTGTACTTTCTTAAAGCCTGCGATAGGCTTGATCCGCTTTCAACTCTGATCTTTATATCGTACAATATCTCACCCATTCGCTTTGATTCAGCCTGCTCGGCAATGATGTTCAAAGCTTCATCTAAAGGCAGGCCACTTGCCAGCATACTTGCAAGTTGTTTCGTAACAACCATTAGTTCCTTATCTTTGATCTTGTGCTTTAGAAACGGAAGCTCTATATCCTTCGGCGCTGGTTTTATGGCTATTACAGAAACCCTCTTTGACTTTAGCTTTGCCAAAGCCTCGTTCTTATTTGCTGCTATGATCTCACCCTTTACAATCTTGCCCCTCGGATTCTTCCCCTTCCACCTAAAATACGGCATAATCTAACCTCTTCCCTTATACTTTTGCATACCTAACCTTATCCAACTCCCTTTGCAGGGACTTTTTATCGTTGGATGCATCCAATGCAGCCTCATAGGATATAAGCCCTTTCTTGTAAAGATTTACAATGGACTGATTCATCGTCATCATACCCGTTTCTGCTTGACCCATTTGCATCGTTGAATAGATCTGAGGGATTTTGTTTTCCCTGATCAAATTCCTAATGGCCGCATTGGGTATCATTATCTCCATAGCAAGAACCCTTCCCTTGCCGTCCTTCCTTCTTATCAACGTCTGTGTAACAACACCCTGCAGTGCTACAGAAAGTTGGGTCCTTACCTGCTCTTGCTGGTTTGGTGGAAATACGTCAATAATCCTGTTTATCGTCTCAGGTGCGGAATTGGTATGCAAGGTTGCAAAAACCAAGTGGCCCGTCTCAGCAACGGTCAGAGCCGCCTGAATCGTCTCCAAATCCCTCATCTCACCAATCAATATAACATCAGGATCCTGTCTCAATATGTGTTTTAAAGCGCTGGCAAAGCTCTTAACATCGCTACCAACCTCTCTTTGATCTATCAAAGCCAACCTATGTTTGTACGTAAACTCTATTGGATCTTCGATAGTTATGATATGAACCTTCCTTTCCTTATTTATCTTATCAATCAGGGCGGCAAGCGTCGTTGATTTACCACTGCCCGTTGGACCTGTAACAAGCACCAATCCCTTTACAAGATTGGCAAACTGTTGAACCACAGGTGGAATGCCCAATTTCTCAAAAGGCGGTATCTCAAATGGTATAACCCTAAATGCTCCAGCAACCGTGCCCCTTTGTATATAGACATTTGCCCTAAATCTCGAAAGCTTTTGAATACCGAAAGAAAAATCAACATCGAAGTTCTCTTCCAATGTCTTCCTCTGCAGTTCTGTCATAACACTATAGCACAAATTCTGTGCATCCGAAGGCGTCAAAAAATCATACTCATCCATATCTAAAAGCTCACCGTGAACCCTAATCTTTGGCTTTGCACCAGCTGTTATATGTAAGTCTGAACCTTCCCTTTCAAGCAAAACTTCTAAAAGTTCAACCAGATCCTCAGCTTTCTTTGCCACTTGAAACCTCCTTAATAGAACGTGACGTTCATAACCTCTTCAATGGTTGTTATCCCCTCCTTGATTTTCTTCAAACCACTCATTCTCAACGTTGACATGCCTTCTTTAATGGCCTCTGCCCTAAGTTCATCTGTAGACGCGCCTTCCAAAATCATCCTTCTCAACTTTTCAGATATGGGCATAACCTCATAAAGGGCTATTCTTCCTTTGTACCCCGTATCGTTACAATAGTCACAGCCTTCACCCTTGTACACCTTAACCGTCTTCGCTTCCTCTTTAGAAAAACCGATCTCTTCCAAAGCCGCAGGCGGAACGTAAACCTCTTTTTTACAGTATGGACATATCCTCCTTACCAATCTTTGAGCGAGAACCAAAATCAAAGACGAGGCGATTAAATACCTCTCTATGCCCATATCCACAAGCCTCATGATTGTCGAAGGTGCATCGTTCGTGTGAATGGTAGAGAAAACCAAATGGCCCGTTAAAGCTGCCCTTATCGCAATCTCAGCGGTCTCTGTATCCCTGATCTCACCAACCATAATAATATCGGGATCCTGCCTCAAAAAACTTCTCAAGGCGTTGGCAAATGTTAAGCCTATATCTTCCTTGACATGTACCTGATTTATACCATCGATGTTGTACTCAACAGGGTCTTCAACCGTCATTATATTGACATCTTCCCTGTTTAGTTTATTTAGTGATGCATAAAGGGTCGTTGTCTTACCACTACCCGTAGGACCTGTAACAAGTATCATACCATAGGGCTTTCGTATGGCCTCAAGGTAGCGCTTTAAGTCGTTAGCTTCAAAGCCCAAACTCTCAAGTTCAACCCTAATATTGCTCCTATCAAGCACCCTCATAACGACCTTTTCTCCGTATATCGTCGGAAGCGTAGAGACGCGCAAATCTATGTCCTTATCACCACTTCTAATTCTTATCCTACCATCCTGAGGAAGTCTCTTTTCAGCTATATTCAACTTAGCCATGATCTTAAAACGCGATACTAATTTTGGTGCCATGGATTTTGCAAACGTCATCACCGTCTTCAGTTTTCCATCAATCCTGTATCTAATCCTCAAATCGTTTTCGTACGTTTCGATATGAACGTCACTAACCCCCTCTTGCACGGCGCGGGACAGTATGGTGTTTGCAAGCTTAACAATCGGCTCTTCTTCTGCTGACTTTTCAAGCTGATCTACATCTATCTCACCTTCGTCTTCCTTTAAAACATCGACATCCTTTGAATATTCGTCCAAACTCTCTGCTATCTCTTCAAGTTCCGTTGAGGTGCCGTAGTACTTATCAATCGCCCTCATAATGGCGCGCTCGTTTGAAAACAATGGAACAACGTTCATGCCAGTTATGAAACGCACCTCGTCTATGGCAAAGATGTTTGTCGGATCGGATATTGCAATTTTAAGCCTTCCATTTTCTATCCCCACAGGTATCAAAACGTATTTCTTGGCAATCTGGGCTGGAACCTTCTTTATTACTTCTCTCGGTATCTCAATGGAATTGAGATCTATACTCTCAACACCGTACTGCTTACTTAAAAACTCATTCAGGGTCTTCTCATCGACATAGCCCTTTTCAATGAGAATAGTCCCCAATTTCTTTTTTGTTTTCTTTTGCTCTTCTAAAGCCTCATCCAACTGTTCCTGCGTTATGATCTTGTTCCAAAGCAACAATTGACCTAAAAGCGTTGTCATTCTAATAGATCCTCTATGAGTTTTTTTCCTGTTTCTCTATCAAATTCTATACCCGTCCATATTTTAAACGCATAGAACGCTTGGTTTATGAACATATCCAAGCCATTAACACAAGTTAAACCAATATCCCTTGCAGCTTTTATTAAAGGAGTATCAAAATAGATAACATCCATAACTATGGGCTCATTTACCCAAGATATATCAATGGGCATATCCTCACCATCAAGTCCAACCGGTGTGCAGTTTATTATCACATTGGCTTCAGATATAATACCCTTATCATCCAAACTACCTGTAACCACGTCAATCTTTCCTTTAAACCTTTCAGCAAGCCTTTCAGCCCTCAGAGGGTTTCTATTTAACACAAAGACCCTATCAACACCCAATTTATACAACGCATAAACAACACTAATTGCGACACCACCAGCACCTAAAATCACTATATTGTCATCTTTGGAGCAAAACTTGGCGTATTCGTCAAACACGTCCATAAAGCCCAAGAAATCCGTGTTATAACCAATCAATTTGCCATTCTCATTCTTTATGGTATTAACGGATTTTAGAAACGCAGCATCGCCATCCAGTTCATCAACAAGCTCTGCCGCTTTTTCCTTAAAAGGCAAAGTGATATTTGCACCCCTTACATTCAAACCCCTAATACCCGAAATGGCACTTACGATGTCCGCTACCTCGAAAGCTACATAGATGGCATTTATGCCGTAGTATTCAAACATAAATGTATGCAAAGGTGGGGATAGACTGTGCTTTATGGGGTTACCTAAAACACAATACGTCTGTGTTTCAGCCGATATATACATCTATCTGTCTCTCCTTTTCACTCAAAGTTATAAATTCAATGGTAATGTCGGGCTTAATATCAAGGACTTCAGGCCACTCGATAAAGAAAACGCCATCACGATTCAAATAATCATAAACTCCACTCTCATAAACATCTTCGACACTTTCCATTCTGTAAAGATCTATATGGTAAATTTTACCATATTCATTGACAATTGTAAACGTAGGACTACCCTGAAAGTCTTTTTCATCTATTCCCATTTTTTCCAAAGCAAAACGCACAAAAGTGGTCTTTCCACTTCCTAATTCACCCTTTAAAAATACAACACACCTTCTCTTGCCTTTAATAAAACGTTCAACTATATCACCTGCTATCTTTTTTGTATCCTTTTCACTCTTTGAAATTATCTCTAATTTAACTTCCACGTATTATTTATACAATTATAAACTTTACAATTCAAGTTTTATACCTATAATCTTCAAACATGAAGATCTTAATTATTCAGCTTAAGCAGTTGGGAGATGTTTTGCTTTCAACACCATTGGCCGAAAACATAAAATATTTTTACCCAAAGGCAACGCTACACTTCTTAACATCTCCAAAAGCAGAAGAGATAGTAAAAGACAATCCATTTATCGACAAGGTACTTACACTCAAAGACGGTATCGCAAACGAAATCAAAACAACAAAAGAGATAAGAAAGGAAAAATACGACGTCGTTTTGGATATACAAAGAACAGGGCGCTCAAAGAGGATAACACTCCTATCAAATGCAAAAATCAGGGCAGCTTTCAAAGAGAAAAATAACCTATTCTTCTACAACGTCGAAATCACAAAAACCACACATGGATACACAGCCTTTGAAAGACTCGACATTTTGAAAGCAATAGGAATAAACAAACCCAAAAGGGTCATGCCAAAATTGTTTTTTTCAAAAGAGACAGAAGATAGGGTTTTAAACTACCTAAAGGCAAGAAACATCGGTAACTACTTCGTTGTCTCGCCCACAGCAAGGAAGCCAACAAAGATGTGGGCTGCGGAAGAGTTCGGCAAACTGGCAAACACACTATCAAAGAACTTCAATCTAAAGGCGGTTGTTGTTTACGGAACGGAAAGCGAAAGGGCGGTTGCTGAGAAATGTGCGAGCTTCATAGAAGACCCATTTGTTATTGAAAAGCCTCTACCTATCAAAGAATTTGCCGCTTTGGTAAAAAATGCTGAATTCAGTTTAGGAAACGACTCATTTGCTTCACACGTCGCGGTAAGCCAAAACACAAAAACAATCGTCATCTGCGGACCAACAAGTGGATGGTTTCTGGAAAACGAAAGCACTCTCCTAATTTACAAGGGTTTAAGCTGCCAGCCGTGTAACAAACCGGAGAAATGTCCTTACAACTTTGCATGCTATAGAACACTTAAGCACACAGAGATAGCCGAAAGGGTATTGAACTTTATCAAAAAGCCAAGCTCTCAATTAAGGCTTTCAGAGAAGGTGTAACGCCTTTTGGCTTGCCTTCGAAGATGGCGCATATATCAAACCCGTTCCTTGTTGTTAGATATTCAAAATATACATCCTTACCCTCTGTCTTTAGATTTCTTGCTTTTTCAGAACAATGCCTTAAAACTTCGAGATCTACAGGGTCTTTGTATATTGAAACAACCCTTCCGTTTGAGAAAACAACGACAGAGGTCAATTTTCCTAATTTCTCAAGGCTACTCAACAAAACAAACTCCACATTGTGCTTATTTAGTTTCATCTTCTCCCTTAAACTCTCAAGTTCTTTCATCTCCTTATCAATGATCTTTTTATACAAAGTCACTTCCCTCTTTAAGCCTGCATTCTCATTCTTCAGCTTATTCACAAATTCAAACACATCATTGATACTATTTGACGGTTTAAAAGAATTTTGTTTTTTCAAAATCCTTTTTCTACAAACATAAAATCTATCTGAACCTATGAAATCTATTGTCGCATCTATAACCTTATCGGGCAAATAACCCCTCATCCTTAGAAACTCATCCTTCAAAAACTTAATTCCCAAAGACTCCTTGTAAGAGCGGGACGTTTGGATCGCATCCAATATATCTGCTGCCTGGAAAACCCAACATATATCACTTAGATCTCTTCTGCCCTCTGGATAGCCGCTACCGTCTAACTTCTCGTGGTGGTACTTGACAACATTCAAGATTTCATCATCCGTCATACCCATTAACCTTAAAAAACGCTCCCCTTTTGTTACGTGTCTCCTTACAATTTCAAACTCATCCTGATCGAGCTTGCCGGGTTTCTTCAAAATATGGGGGGGGATAAACAGCTTGCCAAAATCATGGAGCATGGAAGCAAGCCTAATTTTCTTAACCTGATCATCATCAAAACCCAAACTCTTTGCCAATTCTTGAGCATACAGTTTCACCCTGTATGAATGCATGTATGTGTCCCTATCAAAATTGTAAAGCAACCTCAGAGCAAGGCGACACGCAAAATCATTGCGTTTACTTAAAAAACAGATCAAACTACTGTAATGGCGAATTAACAGCTTTATCAAAACCAAAACGTGATTTTTGGGATCATTTTCAAAACTAACAACACAAAAATATTCACTGTCACAGCCCAAACCCATCTTTGCCACTTTCTTATTCTTATCCAACTGAAGGGCTGCTTTAAGCTTAGTTGTACCTTTGGTTTTTAAAAGAGCAGGATCGATTTTTGGTAGCTTTTCAATGTTCGAGTGTAGAGGCATACCTTTATTATCGTATATATAAATCCTTGATGCTCCATAATTTAACAATCCCTTGATAAGGTTCTTAAAAAGACCGTCAATTGTGTATTTATCCTTTAGAAATAACCCACCTATGTCGTTTATGCCCTTTATTAACTCTTCCTTTATAGCTTCAATTTTGCTTATGAGATTTATAATCTTTTCTTCTCTCACAGCAGTATAAACATCATTTCATTTATCTTTTCTTTCATTTCCTCAAAATTTTCAAAAAACCTCAATAGATTTATATTGAACTTCTTCAAGAAAAGGGAGTATGTATGATAATTTAAATCATCCTTGCTGTACTCACCGAAAAAGTAGCCCAAACTTTTGGCCAACACGCTCGCAGCGTGAACCAAATGCACAGCAGTGTCAATCCCAGCGTACTTTGGATAAAAATAGTACCTAATAGCCTTAATCACCCTGTTTGGGAAATTCCATCGCTTTGCAAGAAATTCACCCAGCTCCTCAACAGGCACAGGCAATATCTCAGACTGCGCAACCTCATAAGGTAAATTGTTGCGTAAGGCCCTCGCTAACTTGCTGAACATTTCAGGAAAATGTTGGGCATAAAACATATCGCCTATAACATGAACAACAGCACCAAGTGTAACCCCCGTTCTAATATTGGCCAAAGATTCTATGTACTTTGCAATAGCAAGTGTTGCAATGGAATACCTATAAAGCTTCTTTGTGTATACGGATTTAGAAGAAGACAGATAGGAGATACTCAATGATATACCCAATAGCTCTTCTGTTCCCAAAACTACAGCTGCCTTTTCTATACTCTTCACCTCTTTTTTTAAACCATAAAATACAGAGTTTGCAAACTTCAAGACCTTAGACGTAATTGCTGGATCCTTCTCTATCTCTTTCACTATCTTTCTAAATGGCGCCTCTTCGTTTATCAGCATTATTATATTCCTTTGAACCTCAGGCAAACTCATGAGCTGATCTTCATCCTTTATGGAATCAAGGAACGATTCCCTTGAAATTTTGCTTTTTTCCTGCAAAACCTTCTTAACCTCATCCAAAAAGACCTCTTCTGCCCCTTCTATATCTTCCTGCTCCACTTTGCCCTTGATCTGGGTTATAATCCTTGCAGTACCAAAATCAATGAAAGGATCCACGTATCTCCTGTATTTTTGTGAGAACCACAACTTAGCCAGTGTATCCCTACTAACAAGCCTTGACGCAATAAATAGACTATTGACATCAACCTTTCTAATATCGTCTAAAACGACCTTTCTGGGCTCTTTCTTTTCAAACTCTAACTTGATATTAACAGTTTCCTTCCTTTTAACAAGATCGCCAAAAGTCGCAAAGTTTTCACCTTTTCTGTAAATAGCTGAGCCCACAAACTCAACACCATCAAAATGGGCAAGCCTACTTGACAAAAAGTCATCTATCTTCTTTCTCAAAGACTCAATCCCCAAAATATCTCCCTGATTAGACGGAACAATCACAAGCCCACTATCAAAGACAACAATAAACCTATCGCTCCTCTTTAGGTCATTGAAAATCTCATTGAGCATCTTCTCTAATTTACTAACTGTAACCTTAGAAAAACCATTAAATTGAAAAAATAGAATATCTTCCCCCTCTTTCAATGCATCGTCTATTTCCTCAACACTACAAGCGGGAAAATCAAATCGAGTTTTGTAGGATTCGTCAATGATACTGTCTATTTCGTCTATTTGGTTTACAACAAATTTTACTTGCGCATATCTCTTCCACAACAAATCATCCTTTTTATCAGAAACAACTACAATTGTCGTCCCTAAAGTCTCCAGCTCGTTCATCAAATTATCAATCCTTTTATGTCTAACAGGCAAGTTTAAAACAACGACATCCACATCTTTAGCGCGACTAACAACAAAGTTCGTTGGCTTAAAACTTATAACCTGATAACCTTTACTCTTTAACTTCGATATAATCCTAAAACCACTATGAACATTCTCAAATATAACGGCCACCTTTTGGGCCATGTTTATATCACTTTCTACACCAACATTTGTAAACAATTATCAACCTTTCTTCCTTTATTTATCTTACCAGATAGTTCATCAGATTACAAATAAATTTAGTTGATAATTTATTACTTTTTTTGAGACCAAAGACTTGACAAATCCAAAAAATTGACTATGTTGTTAGCAGACAGTTGAGGTGAGTGCTAATGAAGTTAGACGAAAGAAAAACACTGGTTCTGAGCGTCATAGTGGACAATTACATAAAAAACAAACAGCCAGCGGGCTCAAGAATACTAACAAAGAGGTATAATTTAAACTTCTCGCCTGCAACAATGAGAAATGTAATGTTGGACTTAGAAGAGGCGGGTTATTTGACCCACACACACGCATCTGGAGGTAAAATTCCTACGCCAAAGGGCATAAAGTTCTACCTTGACATGATACTTGAAAACTTTAGTCCGAAATTGAGAAGGGAGTTTGAAAACATACCCCTTATAGACGCACTGACAACGTTCGATGAAAAGATGAACGTGATTTTGGATACAATTTCGAATTTGAGCGAGCAGATCAGTGTCTTGAGTTTACCAGATTTTTCTAAAACAAAGATAAAGAACATTCAATTTGTTAAAATCGGCGAGGGCAAAATCTTAAGCATTCTACTTTCCGACAGCAACATCATGGAGACAAAGATCGTATCACTTGATAAAGAGCTTAAAGAAAATGAGTTAAAGGAGTTTTCAGAATACATAACGGAAAAATACTCAGGCTACACGCTTGAAGAGATAAAAAGCGACCTTGAAAGCTATATTTTGGATAAAAAAGAGACATGCGAAAATCTGATAAATAGGCTGTTGGATGAAGCCAAAAAGCCCAAGATTATGGTGGAGGGACTTGAAAATATCTTTAAATACCCGCAATTCAAAGACGACTTGGAAAAACTCAAGAAACTTGTAAAAACCCTTGAGGACAGAAAAAAACTCTTGGAGCTAATCAGGAATGTGATTAACAGCGAAAGAATAATACTCATTGGGGATGAACTTCCCATTGAGGATTTAAACGAACTTGGTTTCATATCATCAAGTTATCAGTACCACAACGTAAATGTTGGTGTTGTTGGCATCATGGGACCTATAAACATGAACTATCCAGAAATGCTCAATATCATCGAATCTGCAAAGAAAAAAATCAATGACATTATCAATCAGGGGGTTGAAAATGGCTGAAAAGGATACGCTAAAGGATAAAGAGATAATACAGAATGATGAAAACAAGGATTTAAAAAAAGAAGATCAAGTTTCGAGTCAAAGCAATGATAAAAATAAAGGCGAACAGTCAGAGAATTTGCAAGAAGAATACGAAAAATTAAAAGAGAACTACCTAAGGCTACTTGCCGACTTCGACAACTACAGAAAACGCATGATGAAGGAAATTGAAGAGGCAAAGGAAGCTGCCAAGCGTTCGATTATCAAAGAATTCTTGGTAATCTTAGACAACTTAGAAAAGGCCATTGAGATGGCATATCAGCACAAGGATGCCATCATCGAAGGGATAGAATTATCTATAAAATCCTTCAGGGACATGCTCAAAAAACACGGTGTTGAAGAGATCAATCCGAAAGAAGAGACATTCGATCCGAACTTACACGACGCTTTGATGACACAGGAATCCGATAAACTGCCTAAAAATACGGTCATCCAGACCGTAGAAAAGGGCTACATCTACAAAGATAAACTTATCAGACCAGCAAAGGTCATCGTCAGTGCTGGTAAAAAGGAAGAAAACCAACAAAATAACAATGAAAAGGAGGAATAAAAAATGGGAAGGGTTTTGGGAATTGACTTAGGAACAACAAACTCTTGTATGGCAATCATTGAGGGCGGAAAGCCACGCGTCATACCAAATGCCGAGGGTGCAAACACCACGCCAAGTGTTGTTGCCTTCACCGATAAAGGTGAAATCCTTGTGGGTCAAGCTGCCAAGAGACAGGCAATAACAAATCCCAAAAGGACAATATTCTCAGTAAAGAGGCTCATAGGTAGAAGGTATCAATCCAAAGAAGCCCAAGAGGCAATAAGCAGGCTTCCCTACGAGGTAGTGGAAGGACCAAATGGCGATTGTAGAATAAAGATTGACGGTAAAGAGTACACACCACAGGAGATCTCAGCCAAGATCCTAATGAAACTAAAGGCTGATGCAGAAGCCTATTTGGGTGAAAAGATTACAGATGCCGTTATAACCGTACCTGCGTACTTTGACGATTCGCAGAGGAAGGCAACAAAGGATGCAGGTAGGATTGCAGGACTCAACGTCTTGAGAATCATAAACGAGCCTACAGCTTCATCCTTGGCTTTCGGTCTTGATAGGGAGAAGGAAGGAAAGATAGCCGTTTACGACTTGGGTGGCGGTACATTCGATATATCCATACTCGAAATCGGCGATGGCGTATTCGAAGTTAAAGCAACAAACGGTGACACATACTTGGGTGGCGACGACTTTGACAAGGCTTTGATCGACTATGTAGCAGACGAGTTCCAGAAAGAACACGGTATTGATCTAAGAAAGGATCCAATGGCCTTGCAGAGGCTAAAAGAGGCCTGTGAGAAGGCAAAGATAGAGCTTTCAAGTGCGCTTGAGACGGAGATTAACCTGCCATTCATAACGGCCGATGCAAGTGGTCCAAAACACTTAGTAATGAAGATAACAAGGGCAAAATTCGAACAATTAGTGATGCCGCTAATAGAAAAGACGCTTGAGCCATGTAGGTTGGCTTTAAAAGACGCTGGCCTTGAGCCTAAGGACATAGACCATGTGATCCTTGTCGGTGGTATGACAAGGATGCCAAAGATAAGGGAAGTTGTTA